>DATKYV010000208.1:0-2286 GCA_035528275.1 Terriglobia bacterium
ATCCCCAACGCTCGGCTGTGCAAGGCCCTGCTGGACCGGGTCACGGACCAGGCGCATATCATTGAGACCGGAGCCGACTCGTATCGTTTTCGCAGAACCTTGGAGAAGAGGCAGAAGAAGAAATCCTGACCACGGGCGGCGACGCTCCTCCGCTCCGCCCTCCGGGCTCCGCAGGGCTTCGCGCCAGCCGGAGCGGAAAGAAAGAGCAAGGCACCAAGAACAACCATTCACCCCGGGAGAAAAAAGAAGGAAGCGGGGAGAGGCAACACAGAGAATCAATAACTTAGGTGGGGCCAAATCAGACGATCAAAAGGGGCCAAACCAAGTTGACAAAACCAGGGGGAGCAGGTGTCAGGGGCGAGAAGGCCGGTGTTAGGTGTTTGGTGTTAGGGGTTGTCGGGAATTGCCAATTGCCAATTTGAGATTGGAGATTGCAGGGATTGGGGGATTGAGTCAACGGGTGATTGAGTGATTGGGTGATTGAGACGAAGACCGCAGAGTTAAAGGACAACTTTTCACTGCCCTGCTAGAATGACGAAGTGGGGGGCTGAGGTCAGCAAGCGCATCTCTCCACTACCGACGGGCGGGACAGGTGGGCGTTTGGAAAAGAAAATCTTCTGGGCACTCTTCATCGGACTCGGCCTGATGGCGGACCTCGCGCTTCCGTTGTTCTGGGGCGTGGTGGCGACCATACCTATTGCGGCAGTGAGCTGGTGGGTCGCCTACCGCAGCAATTGGCTCGGGTAGATCACGGCGCGAGAGGGGGGATCACCTTTCCACTCGCCCGCCTGCGAAACGGTGGATGCAATTCATCTGACGGTGAGGACGCGCGCTCTGCGGACCGGGCACGCCCGATGCACAATGGTGCCCGCCTGAAGGCGGGCCCTACAGCGCTAAGCCAGGTTGAGCGGTTCGAGCAAGTCCTCGACGTTCGACTCATCCACCACCAGGCTCAGGCGCTCGGAACTCAGCTCCTCGATCTCATCGAAGGCGCGGTACAAGCGCATCTTGGCGGCGGCGTATTGTTCGTTGGAATCCAGAGGGCGGCCATGGGCCGCTTGCCAGGCGTCCAGCGCGCGTTGGGAAACGAATATCCGCAGGGTGAACGGCGGACGCTGATCGGCGAAAATCACAAACGAGAAGTCGCTCCCCGGACCCTGACCCTCCGGCCGCGTGACGGAGCGCCGCGCTTCGAAGAAGTACTGATAGGAAACACCCGTCTCCGCCGCGTAGGCCTTGTAGCGCCGTCCCATTTTGACGACGAGTTCCCCGCCCCGCCAACTAAGGCGACGTTCCGGGCATACCGGCCGCATCCGTGCGCCATCATTCTAACGAAGTGTAGCGAGGGGGGAAAGGCGCGAACAGGATGCTGAAAGACACGCCCGTCATGTCATTCTGAGCCCTTCGCTGTCATCCTGAGCGAAGCGAAGGATCTCGGTTTTTTGCTCAGGGTAAACTCCGCGAAGAATCTCGCCATTTGTCGAACCAAGCAAATACGTAGATCCTTCGTCGTCCGTCAGTTGACGGACTCCTCAGGATGACAGTCTGAGAGGTTCTTCAGAATCCTGCGACGGGCTGTGGGCAAGCGAGGGCGCTACTTGCCGGGACTGCGGTGGAAGGTTGCCTGACCGGACCCAACTTCGATGCGGGTGACGTGGTCGGGCAGGTCGAACGGCTTGCTCAAATCCACGTGATACTCTTTCTCAACGTAATTCTGAACCAGGAAGTTGACGAAGCCGGCGGGTATGGAAGTGCCCCCTACGCTCATACTGTCGAGCGTGACCTTGCCCTGACCGTTGGAGGTTTGGAGTTTCCCGGTGGCGACGACTTCCTGCTTGCCTTTGAAAACCATGGCGAGGAATTTCGCTCCCCAATCGTCGGTCTTGGCGCCGATTTCTCCCAGCTCGTCGAAGTCAACCGTAGCGCGCGCCGTCAATTTCTCGGGGGCGATGCGAATCTCCGGGTCGTGGAGGGCGGGAGGCAGGAATTCGTATCCTCGATACTTGAAATAGGAGTTCGCTTCACGCTCGGTGACGACGATCGGCTGATAAGACGCCGGCTCTCGAGATTCGGGGTCGGCCAGAAGGCCGATCTTGGTTTCCAGGGTTCGTGCCGCGGCTTCCGAGAGGTCGTCGGCGGCGCCGAATAGGGATGGCATCATCCCCAGCAGACTCCCCGCCAACAGCACAACGCCCATTGCCTGCGCGCCGCGCCTTACCTTGGCCGTTCGCCAAGAAGCTTTCCGCATGGCTGTCGAAACCCGCTTTCCCGAAGGTCGAATTTCAT
>DATKYV010000209.1:0-11619 GCA_035528275.1 Terriglobia bacterium
GTACCTGGAGCGAGGTACTCTCACAGTCCGCATCTGCATGGCAACACTCTACCTCAGAGTGTCACCCATCATTCTGGACGAGTACAGACTATTGAGCTGGGATTTCCGTTCTCATTTCCCAGCCGACCGGTAACATATACCTGACCACCTCTGAATGCGATGGTCCAGGCAGGTTTTCAGTGCTTGGTGCCTCTAGCGCAAATTCCTCCCGCGCTCTCCTTTTGATCCCAAAGGCTTAAGGAGAGTGCTTTCGTTCCGTTAGGGAAGGTGAAGGCGAGAAGGCCCCGAAAGTCCTTTTCCTTTCGGAACAGCGGGATAACTCCCTGCTCGAAAGTCCTGGCAAGCTCCACTTCACAACCAGGCTTCACTTTGATGAAAACTGCTCGTGCGAACACGTCGCTCCTCCCCTGACATACGCCTCCCACCAGATCCCGCCTGGCAGCTCGAGGCACTCTTCTTATACCCTGGCGGTAATCCGCGTGTCAGTTCAGTCCTGCTCACCCGTTTGGTCAAAATTGCTCAGGCCGGTTAATGAGGGGGTAGTTCCAGGTGGGGCCGGTCACGAGTTGCGGGGGAGCCAGAATCCTCCGCTTTGCATCCGTGCCCGAGTCCGAATGCCGGAGTGTAGCGAGCAGTGAAGACGAGACACCCAACAGCAGCCATGTTTGGGGGTCAGCATCGCTCTCCAATGACTTCGATGATTACAGCGTTGAGCGAGTTTCCGACAGGCACAGGACTATTCCATCGCGGCCAACACTTTGTCGAGCGACACCGTGGCGAACGTTGTAGCGTAGTCGGACATCCCGTAGGGAACAATGAGCTGCCCGCCGTGCAGGAGGCTGCCGCAGGAGTAAACGACGTTGGGGACGTAGCCTTCGCGCTCGTCTTTGTTGGGCTTGATGAGTGGCTCACGCAGGCGGCCAATGACTTTGGTCGGGTCGTCACGATCGAGCAGGAAGGCGCCGATGCAATATTTCCGCATCGGACCCACGCCATGACTGATCACGAGCCAGCCGGCTTCGGTTTCGATCGGCGAGCCGCAAGTGCCCAACTGGATGAATTCCCACGGGAACGACGGCTCCAGGACAAGCTGCTTGGTGTACCAGAAATGCAGATGATCGGAGAACATCACGTAGATGTTTTCGGCGTCCTGCCGGCCCAGCATCGCGTAGAGCCCCTTGATCTTGCGTGGGAAGAGCGCCATGCCTTTGTTCTCGACAGCCGGGCCATTCAGCGTGATGAATTTGAAATGAAGGAAGTCGGAGGTTTCGAGGAACTGCGGCAGGATCATTCTGCCGTCGTAAGCCGTGTAAGTGGCGTAATAAGTCCGCGTGCCGTCCTCATTTAGAAAAACAACAAAGCGGGCGTCTTCGATCCCGTTGCTCTGCGAGGGTGTGGCGGGGAACAACACGCGTTCGGACAAACGTGAGTCCGGCGCAAATTGCACTTCGTAATTCGATTGGGCCAGCATCAAGGTTTCCCTGGCAACGCTTTGGGGTTCTTGGTAAGGTACCTGGAGCTGTTTCACGGCGAGACTGACGCTGGTGCGCAGTTCTTCCAACGTGAATGCGTCCCCCAAGCCTTTGAGAACCTGCTGGTTGAAATCGCCCACCAGACCGAGTTCCTGAAGCTTCCGCTCGAACAGGCGCTTCTCGTAAGTCACGTTGGGCACTTGCATCGGCTCGATGCTGTAACGGGTTGGCGCGTCGATCCTGATGTTGTTGTTGGCGTCCAGGAGTCCGGTGCGAAAGGTGATCGAGGAAATGTGTCCTTCGGCCGTGGCCCGCAGGCTCAGAATGAAGCGCAGTGAGCCGGGCGGGAGGTCCGACTGATCCGGGTGCGGCACGATGGAGGGATTGAACAACGCCGCGGCTTCGAGTGAAAACTCGTGAGTGAAATATCCGCCAAGCAACAACTCCCGTTCTTCGGAGAGTCTCTGGCCATTGAGCAAATAGGGTCGGACCTCGTCAAACTGCCGCTTGAGGAACTCGCGGACCTTCGGGTGGCGTTCACCAAATTCGGAGCGCACCTGCTCCAGCAGCACATGGACTTCGCTTTCGGGAAGAGCCATGACTCGCGCGCAGATTTTGACGGCGTGCTGCTCGCTCATGGGGCGAAACGGCCGGGCCAGCACACGCGTGCGGTCCGGAAGCAACGTGACGGTGGTACGTTTGACGTTGATGGTTTTCATGGGATGATCGGGGCTACAAAGCTGGCTCGTCGAACGCCGTGATGGTGTTTTGCATGAGCTTCATTTCTGCCAGCGACAGAAGGAAGGCCAGCGTCGATTCTGCTCCCTGGTTCCCGTTGACTCGGTCCACATGCAACGCATCGCGGCAGCCGCCGGTCTTGGAGGAGTACACTTCCAGCCCCAGATCATTCCAGCCGAGGAACCAGTCGAAGGCGCGATGGGCCTGTTTGTACCACCAGGAGTCCGAGGTGGCCCGGTATGCTTCGAGGCAGGCCGACACCATCGCCTGCGCCTCGATGGGCTGCTGGTCGAAATTGGCGCGTGTGCCGCCGCGCCGATAAAATCCGTTGCTGCCAACAGGCCGGAAGTGGCCATTCTCAGGGGTTTGCACTTCCTCCAGCCAACGCAACGCCTTCAGGCCTCGTTCAAACACCCTTTGTTGTCCAGTAGCACGCCCGCTGAGAATCAGGGCGTGCGCCAGCTTGGCATTGTCGTAGGCCAACTCCTCTTCAAACCAGGGCCAGTCCGGCTGGGCGGCCTTGTCGAAAAGCTCCATCAGCCGCGCCGTAAGCGCCTCGCGGGTTTGGTTGACCAGACGGTCACCGCTCAGCCGCCGCAGATATTCGTGAATGCCAATGAGGGTGAACGCCCACGCCCGTGGCGAAGTGAACTCCGTCACCACCGGCAGCGCTCGCGCGAAGAGTTGTCCGGCCATGATCTGAAAACTCCCGTCCGGCGAACGCCCCACGCCCAGGCCCAGCGCCCAGAGCGCCCGGGCGTGAC
This sequence comes from Terriglobia bacterium, assembly GCA_035528275.1. Lineage (GTDB taxonomy): Bacteria > Acidobacteriota > Terriglobia > UBA7540 > UBA7540 > DATKYV01. The sequence continues at coordinate 2,975 of DATKYV010000209.1, forward strand.
AATCTTCAGACCCCTGGTCATCGAGCCAGCGCCGATCGAAACTCAGATGGTTGTGGAACCGTTTCGTTTTGAGATCGAATGCGTGATTCAAAAAGGCCGCGTAAGTTGTGGCCAGCGTTAGCACGCGCTCCGGTTGTTCTTCCAACTCGTCGAGGAGCACGGCGAGAATGAATGCCCGGGCGTTGTCGTCCGTGCAGTAGCCTTGGGAAAAATCGGGCACGGAGAAAATGGCGTGCTGGAAAATGCCGGTCGAATCGGTCATGCGCGAAAGATGGTCGAGCTTCAATTCCGGCAACCCCCGCGGCCGCTGGTCGAGCGTCTTCGTGGCAAAGATCTTTCGAGACAACACCGCCCCCTGGAGCCGCGCCAGCTCGAAGGAGCGCATGTAGAGCCGCGCCGCGTTGCTCCACACCATTTCGCGGCCCAGCTTGTAAGCATTTTTGCGGATGGCGTTCCGGCGCGTCGCGTCGCGCAGCAAGTCGATCACCTCGCCAGCGATGGCCTTGGCGTCGCCGAACGGCACCAGCACTCCCCGCTCTTCCGCAAGCAATTCGGCAGCGTGCCAATACGGCGTCGAGACCACAGCCTTGCCCGCGCCAAACGCGTAAGCGAGTGTCCCCGACGTGATCTGAGCTTCGTTGAGATAAGGCGTAATGTAAAGGTCCGCCGCGCCAATGAACTCCTTCAGTTCTTCGAGTTCAACGAAGCGGTTGTAGAAGATGACGTTCCTCTCGACTCTGTTCTTCTTGGCGAGGATTTCGAGGCTGAGACGGTAGGCCTCGCCTCGCTCGCGCAACTCGTTCGGGTGGGTGGCGCCCAAGACGATATAAACAACTTCGGGGAACTCCGCCAGGATGTGCGGTAGGGCGTGGAGCACATGTTCAATGCCCTTGTTCGGCGAAAGCAGTCCGAACGTGAGCAACACGACCCTCCCCTCCACGCTAAACTGGTCCTTGTAATAATTCGGATCGACGAAGGGTATGTCGGGAATGCCATGCGGGATGAGATCAATCTTGGCCGGTGGCGCCTGGTAAACCTCCTGCAACATCTGCTGTCCCCGCTGGGTCATGACCACCAGCCGGGTCGAGCGCGCGATCAATTCCTGCATCACGCGACGCTGCTCGGGGGTCGGCTCGCGCAGAAGGGTGTGGAGCGTTGTCACGACGGGCATTTTCAGTTCGCGCACCAGCGCCAGCACGTGGCTGCCGGCCGGCCCGCCAAAAATCCCAAACTCGTGCTGCAGGCATACAATATCCACGTTGCTGATGTTAATGAAGTCTGCCGCACGCTGGTAGGACGTCAGATCCTGCTCCTCAATCTCGAAGCGAACTACGTCCGGATACTCGTAGCCGCCCTCGATGTCATTGACCGGCACCGCGAAGCACTGGCCTTGGGGGTGCTCCGCTGCCACGGCCGCAAGCAGATCGGTTGTGAACGTGGCGATGCCGCACTTGCGCGGCAAGTAGCCGCCGAGAAACGCGACCCTTCGAATCTTAGATTCTGTTTCCACAAGTCTGTTTGTATTATACCCTGTCCCCGCAAGACTCGCACTGTCGAACCGAGCGCATTCGAGCGCAAGACCACGCAAAGCAGAGAGCTGCACGGGCGTGACTATCCACCAGGGGAGTGACGGCGAATCGGAGTTCGCCCGGCGCGTTCCGGAAAAAATCTATACGCCGCTCTCGTCTTGGCACGAGCCGTGAAGTTTAGGTATCGCGTGAAAACCTCTTGCTCCGAGTGTGCAGGGTCACTTGCCTCAAATCCTGGCCTCACCGTGCGCCGCGGTAGACACGTTGCCGACGATTCCTGCCGTCGGCCAGGGCACGGCTCTCGAGCGGCGGGTGGCGGTGAAAGTGATTCATGACGACCTGGTAGGTAGCGCGGAGGCAGCGGAACGCTTCCGGCGGGAAGCCCGCGCGGTGGCCAGCTTTGCCCATCCCAACGTGGTTACGGTTTACGATTTTGGCGCGGCGGCGGACACCCGCGCCTTTCTGGTAATGGAACTGCTGGAAGGCACCACGTTGCGCAAAGAGCTTCGCCGGCAAAAGCAGTCGACACCGCCCCGCACGGTCGAGATCCTGCGTGGCGTCTGTGCTGCGGTGGACGCCGCGCATCACCGGCAGTTGGTCCACCGGGATCTCGAACCCGAGAACATCTTACTTTCTCGCGGAGAACCGGGCGAAGTCCCCAAGGTGTTGGACTTTGGCGTTGCCAAGTTTCTCCCTGCTGCCGCCCAGGGGACCGCTGACACCCAAGCACCGCGCTGGTAGGAACCTTGGCTTATATGGCGCCCGAGCAGTTGCGCGGCCAGCCGGTTGAACCAGCCTGGGATCTGTGGGGGCTGGCGGTGATAACGTATGAAATGTTGGCCGGCGCACACCCCTTTGCCGGGGCAACAGGAGCGGATTACAGTGCCGTGCGCATAGGACCGTTCACGCCGCTGACCGCGCATCTGCAGGAAGCACCGACCCGCTGGCAGGAATTCTTCGCTCGTGTCCTAGCCCTCGAAACCGCGCGGCGCCCCAACTCCGCGCATCTGTTCTTCTCTGAACTGGAACGGGCGTTGTCCTAGCCGGCCGCGGAAATGCCCCCCCTTCAAAGCCACAGCGGGTAGCCACGACGAATGGGTCTTTGCATTTGTCGTGGGCTCTTAATGAGGAAAAACCCACGGCGAGAAGTGCGCTCGCCGTGCCCACCGGAGGTGTCGCCGCCCTTGACACCAATCTCGAAATATTCTAGGCTATACTGTAGCCTAGCATGCAAGCGAGGCGGCGAGGAGGGAGAAGGGTGAAGCAGCCGACGTCGCCATTGGAGCGCGCGAGCGGAGGGCCACGAGACTTTTTTTTGGCAAAACAAAGCCAGGAAGTTGTTGAAAACACAGGCTAGGGCTTCGCCTTGACTCCAAGAACAAACCTAAAACAAACCGAAACAAACCTGAGATGAAGCCCAGGCCATCAGTCCCCTTCCCTGCTGCCCGCCGCGCTGGGCGTTCGCCACCCAGCGGCGGCTCGCCTCATTCCTCGAGCGTCGAGAGGTCGCCGGTGGGGAGGCCTAATTCCCAGGCCTTCAGCACGCGGCGCATGATTTTGCCGCTGCGCGTCTTGGGGAGCTTTTGGCGGAACTCGATCTCGCGCGGCGCGGCGTGCGCGGCGAGTTTCTGTTTCACGAACTTCTGGATCTCCTGCTTCAGGTCTTCGCTCGGCTTGTACCCTTCGCGCAGTGCGACAAAGGCCTTGATGATCTGGCCGCGCACCGGGTCGGGTTTGCCGATCACACCCGCTTCGGCGACCGCCGGATGCTCCACCAGGCAGCTTTCCACCTCGAACGGCCCGACGTTCTCCCCCGCGGTGATAATCAGGTCATCGACGCGTCCCTGAAACCAGAAGCAGCCGTCAGGATCGCGGTAGGCGCTGTCGCCGGTGACGTACCAGCCGGGAAGGCGGAAATAGGTTTGGTAGCGCTCCGGCTGCTTCCAGATGGTCTTCATCATCCCGGGCCAGCCGGGTTTGATGACCAGATTGCCGAGCGTATTGGCGGGCACTTCTTTTCCGCTGTCGTCGACGATGCTCGCCTCGACGCCGGGGACCGGCATGCCCATCGACCCCGGCCGGATGGTCATGGACGGGTAATTGGAAATCAGGATGTGCCCGGTTTCCGTCATCCACCAGTTATCGTGGATACGCTGGTTGTAGATTTTCCATCCCCACCATACGACCTCGGGATTGAGCGGCTCGCCCACGCTGAGCACGTGCCGCAGGCTGGAAAGGTCGCAACGCTTCGCCACCTCATCGCCCGCCGCCATCAGCATGCGAAACGCCGTGGGCGCGCTGTACCAGATGATGACCTTGAAACGCTCGATGGTCCGGTACCATTCCTCGGCGTTGAAGCGCCCCCCCAGAATCAGGTTGGTCATGCCGTTCAGCCACGGCGAGAAGATCCCGTAGGATGTTCCGGTCACCCAGCCCGGGTCCGCCGTGCACCAGTAGACGTCATCTTCGCGCATGTCGAGGACCCAGCGGCCGGTCATCAGGTGGCCCTTCATGGCCCGCTGCGCGTGCACCACGCCTTTCGGTTTGCCCGTTGAGCCTGAAGTGTAATGGATGATGAGCGGGTCCTCGAGAGTCAGCCATTGGATCTCGGCCTTGTCATCCGCCGCGTCCATCAGCGCGTCGTAGCTGTGGTGGCCTTTGCCCAAGCCCTCCGTGCCTGCGCCCACCAGGATCACATGCTTCAGCGCCGGCAATTCCTGCTGCGGGACGCGGTCGAGCATCGAGGGCATGGTCACCAGAGCCACGGCTTCCGCGTCCGCCATGCGGTCGCGCACGGCTTCTTCCATAAATGCTTCAAAGAGCGGGCTGGGGATCGCTCCGATTTTCAGCGTTCCGAGGATCGAGATGTAGAGCTCCGGCCGGCGCGGCATGAAGACGAAAACCCGGTCGCCCTTGGTGACGCCCAGCTTGCCCAAGCCGTTGGCAAAGCGGTTGCTCAGCCGGGAAAGCTCCTCGAAGGTAAATTGCGCCGTGCGCTCGCGGTCCGTGTAAATGAGCGCCACTTTTTTCGCCCGCCCGTCCGAGAGATGGCGTTCGATGGCTTCGTGGGCCATGTTCACCTTGCCCGTGCGGGACCAGTCGAATTCTTTTTCAATGTCCTCCCAGCGAAAGCTGGAGTAAGTAGCCTTGTAGTCCCGCAGGTGGTGACTCTCCGGAGCATCATCCGGCTTCAGAACGTTGTTAACCTCGGGGGCGGCCTTATCGGGCATCTTCAAAAACCTCTCATTGGGAATTGGCGGTGCGGTAAGCCTCGTCCAGCAGCTCCACGACGTGGAGCACGCGCCGGCGGACGCCCAAGCGCTCGACGCCCGCCCGCAATTGCAGCATGCAGCCGGGGTTGGCGGTGAGGATCAACTCCGCCCCGGTTTCATTAATGCGGCGCATCTTTTCTTCCAACAACTTCTCTGCGATCTCATTGTGCGCCACGTTGTAAATTCCGGCGCTGCCGCAACAGATTTCCGACTCCTTCAGTTCCACAAGCTCCAGCCCGGGGACGGCGGCCAGCAGCCGGCGCGGCGCAGAGCGCAGCCGCTGCGCGTGCCCCAGGTGGCAAGGGTCTTGGTACGTAGCCCGCACCTTTGTTACTGCAAATTTGCGGTTGAAGTCAATGCCTGCGAGAAATTCGGTGATATCTTTCATGCGCTCCGTGAAGGCCTTCGCCGAATCCAGAAGCTCGCGCTCCTCTTCCTCAAAGAGCAGCGGATATTCTTTCAAAACCGAACCGCAGCCCGCGGCGTTGGTGATGATGGCGTCAAAGCTGTCGCTGAGAAAAGCCCGAATGTTTTGCCTTGCCAGCTTTCGCGCCTCATCCCGGCGCCCGGCGTGGACGTGCAGCGCCCCGCAGCAACCCTGCTCGGCGGGGATTACCACCTCGCAGCCGTTTCGCGCCAGGACGCGCACCGTCGCCTCATTCAGTTTGGCGAACGCCAGGTTGGCAATGCAGCCGGCGAAGAAAGCTACGCGGTAGCGCCGCTTGCCGACGGCGGGAACCACAAGGCCGAGCCGGGTGGTGAAAAACGGCGACTCCATGCGTGGCGCCAGCCGCGCCACTTGGGCCAGCCGGCCCGGGAAAAGATGCAAAACGTGCGAGGCGAGAACCAGCCTCTCGATTCCCGACCGTTGATAGAGGCGCAGAAGTCTCCCGGCCAGGTTCAACCTGCGGCGATGAGGCAACAAATGGCGGAAGAACAATTCCCGGAGCAAGGATTCGAGCGCCGGCCGCCGGTAATACTTATCGATCTGCCCGCGCGCCGACTCCACCAGCCGCCCGTATTCGACCCCCGAAGGGCAGGCCGTCTCGCAAGCGCGGCAATCCAGGCAGAGGTCGATGTGTTTGACGAAACTCTCTCCCAGCGGCAGCCGTCCGCGTTCCACCTGGATCATCTGATAGATGCGTCCGCGCGGCGAATCCATCTCCACGCCCAGCTCGCGGTACGTCGGGCAACTGTTCAGGCAGAGGCCGCAGCGGATACACTTCGAGTAGAAATCCCAGCCGGGCGCTTCGCCGGGCCCGTAGCTGCTGGGTTTCGCTGCTGTCATTGGCTTTGTTTCGGCTTTACTCATTCACTCCGATGACGCAACGCCTGCTTGTCGCGTTCCCTGCCCCGAAACCAGGATGTCCCCACCTCAATCGATTCTGTTCCCGGCTCCTTCACAGTCCGCCAACAAGCCGTCCGGGAGAGAGAATCCCCTTTGGATCCCACGCGGCTTTCAGCTTGCTCATGACACCGAAGTCGTCGCCGGGCGCACCCCAAACGTCCAGGCGATCCTTCAATTCGGGAGCGCAGCGTTCGACGACCAACGCACCGCCCAGATCCTCCGCGGCGCTTCGAAGCCTGGAGGTCAAAGCCACAAGTCCGGAGGTTTCATCCAGCAACCCCAGGTGAATGACGCCGACTCCGCCCTGCGTGAAGGATGCGAGCCGAACACCTTCGCTGGCCGCCTCTTGATTGGCGCGACTGAGGAATTCCTCACCGGCAGCCCCAGGCAACGCCACCTTGAGGATCACGACCCTCGAAGACGCTTCGCAAAGGCAGCCGTGGAAATCCCCAATGCGGGCCCACACAACTTCCGCGCTTGCTGCTTCGAGCCGTTGGACGGGCGCGCCCGCAGCCTTGCCCAATTCTCCCAGTTCGCGGGCGCATCGATCGAGAACTTTCTTCGAACCTCCAAACTCAATCCAGATTTCCGGCTCTTTCACCTCCGCGGCGAACGGCGTTCCCCGCCGCACAAGTGTTGAGGCGACGGCGTCGAGCAGGACCATGCGCATCGGGTTGAGGGGCGACTCAAGAATCCTGCGCCGGATGTCGCGACCGATTCCGAGCGTGCCGGCGGGAATGACGAACGTGCCGCGCTCAACCGGCAGCGGAAAAAGCTTGAAGCTCACCTCGACGATGACGCCGAGCGTGCCGTAAGAACCGATCAGGAGTTTCGCCATATCGTACCCGGCAACGTTCTTGACCACCCTCCCTCCGGTCTTGATGATTTTGCCTTCGGTGGTGGCGATTTTCATCCCGATGACCATGTCGCGTGGCGCGCCATAGAATAGCCGCAGAGGGCCGGTGGAATTCGTGGCCACGATTCCGCCCAAGCTCGCCCGCGCGCCGCCCGCGGGATCGAGCGGCAGCCACAATCCGTGGCGGCCCACGAAATGGAGAAAATCCCCGAACTTCATTCCCGGCTCGGCGCTCACCGTCAGGTCCGCAGGCTCGTAGTGCCAGACGCGGTTCATTTCCTTCAGGCAGAGCGCGATATCGTACCGGCGCGGCGGGTTGCCGACTCCGAGCTTCGTTGCGTTCCGGCACGGGATTACGGCGAGTTCATGCTCCGCGGCGTAGCGAAGGACACCGGCGACCTGTCCGGCCGACTGCGGAAAAACCACCAATCCCGGCACCCGGCCGTCCACGGCGAGTGCGGCGCGCGCGGACTCATCCGCCATCACGCGCTCGGCGCCGACGATGGACGCAAGATCGGATTGCGCCGCTGCGACGGCCGCCGTCATACCTCTCCTCCCCGGCTGACCTGCACGCGCAGCTCTCCGCACATCCGGCCGGCGGGGAGCAGCTTGCCGGGGTTCAGGTCGCCGCGGGGGTCGAAGACGTTTTTCAGTCTCTCCATCATTCCCAGGTCGTCATCCGAAAACATCAACGGCATCAGGTCTTTCTTCTCAATGCCCACGCCGTGCTCGCCGGTAATCGAGCCGCCCATCTCCACGCATTTGGAGAGAATTGCTTTGGCGGCCTTCACCACCCTCTCGGACTGCTCTTTGTCGCGAGCGTCGAACATCAGGAGCGGGTGAAGGTTGCCATCGCCGGCGTGGAAGATGTTGCCGATGCGGAGCTGGTGGATTTTGCCGACTTGTTCGATGAACTCCAGCATCTCCGGCAACCGCGTGCGCGGGATGACGCCGTCCTGCACGTAGTAGCTGGGGCTGATGCGCCCGATAGCCCCGAAGGCGTTCTTGCGGCCACGCCAGAGCAGATCGCGCTCCTCGGTATCCTTGGCCCGCCGCACCTCGCGCGCGTGGTTGGCGCGGCAAACCGCCTCGGCCTGCTCGGCATTCTCCTCCACCGCTTCTCGCAAGCCTTCCACCTCGATCAGCAAAACTGCCGCCGAATCCATCGGATAGCCCGCGTGTGTGGCTTCTTCGACCGCACGCAAGGTGAAACCGTCCATCATCTCCAGCGCCGCGGGGGTTATGCCGCGCGCCGTGATCGCCGCGACGGTCCGCGTGGCGTCAAGCACGCTGTTGTATACGGCGAGTAACGTTTCCACCGATTCAGGCTTCCTGCTCAGTCGAACGATAATCTCCGTCACGATGCCCAGCGTCCCTTCCGAACCGACGATGAAACCTGTGAGGTCATAGCCCGGGCGGTCCCAGTACTTGGCACCGGTGTGGATCACCTCGCCATCCGGCAGCACCACCTCCAAGCCCAGGACGTGATTGGTGGTGACGCCATAAGCCAGGGTGTGCGGGCCGGCGGCGTTCTCCGCCACGTTGCCGCCGATGGTGCACGCCTTCTGGCTGGAAGGGTCGGGCGCGAAATAGTAACCATCGTCGGAAACCGCCAGGGTGAGATCCAAGTTGACGACTCC
>DATKYV010000210.1:0-7019 GCA_035528275.1 Terriglobia bacterium
GGCCGCGGGCGGCAGAAAAATCGTGAGCGACGGCGTGTCGGCATCCTCGCTCCCCACCGCGCCCGGCGCGCCACCCGGCCACAACAAGCGGACCTCCGGCTCCGCGGGACTTCCTTGAGCACTTACCGCCGACACCGGCAGTAGGAACGATGCGGCGGAAAGCACAACCGTCAGGGCAAAGACTCTCATGGTTCGCATGGCGGACTCCTCTCTGTGAACGGCCGATGCCAACTGTGAGAGGCGAGCGGCCGCCGCGTGAAGATCACTCTTTATCCGGCGTCCTCGCCGGATTGTCGGTGGAAAACCTTTGGCAAATTCAGGAGGCGACCGGCAAAGCAGCCAGGGCCTCCCTGATGGCTTCCTCCGGATACTCGTAGTCCTCGAGCTCTCCGGCGAAATACTGTTCGTAGGCTCCCATATCGAAATGCCCGTGACCGCTGAGGTTGAAGAGAATCGTCTTCTCTTTTCCTTCTTCTTTGGCCTTCAGGGCCTCGTCGATGACGCAGGCAACGGCGTGCGAGGTTTCCGGAGCGACGATGGTCCCTTCCGCCCGGGCGAAGGTGATGGCCGCCTTGAAGCAGGCCAATTGCGGGTAGCTCGCCGCCTCCACAACCCCCTCCCGGTGCAGCAAGCTGATGAGCGGCGCCATGCCGTGATACCTCAAACCGCCGGCGTGAATGCCTGGGGGGACGAAATCGTGGCCCAGGGTGTCCATCTTCAGGAGCGGCGTCGTTCCGCTCTTGTCGCCGAAGTCGTAAGCGTAAACCCCTTTGGTCATCGTGGGGCACGCCGTGGGCTCCACGCCGATGAAGCGAATTTTCCTGCCCGCGGCCTTCTCGGGAATGAAAGGGAAAGCCAGGCCCGCGAAATTGCTTCCTCCTCCGCAGCACCCGATGACGACGTCCGGGAAGGCTCCGGCGATTTTGAGTTGGGCGAGAGCTTCCTGCCCGATCACCGTCTGGTGGAGCAGCACGTGGTTTAGAACGCTGCCCAGCGAGTAGTTGGTGTCTTGGCGCAGCGCGGCATCCTCCACCGCTTCACTGATGGCGATGCCCAGGCTCCCCGGCGTGTCGGGGGTCGAGGCCAGGACGCTTTTCCCCGCCCGCGTGAGGTTGCTGGGAGAAGGAACGCATTGCGCGCCCCAGGCCTGCATCATGGTCCGGCGATGCGGCTTCTGCTCGAAACTGCACCGCACCATGTAAACCATGCACTCCAGGCCAAAGGCGTTGCAGGCGAAAGCCAGGGCGCTTCCCCATTGGCCGGCGCCCGTCTCGGTGGTGAGCCGCTTGATGCCCGCCTGCTTGTTGTAATAGGCCTGGGCGACGGAGGTGTTGGGCTTGTGGCTGCCCGCTGGAGAAACCCCCTCGTGCTTGTAGAAAATCTTCGCCGGCGTGCCGAGGGCTTTCTCGAGCCGAGCAGCGCGGCACAACGGCGTCGGCCGCCAGAGTCGGAGAATGTCGAGAACCGGGTCGGGAATCGGGACGGTGGGCGACGTGGAAACTTCCTGCTCGATCAGAGCCATGAGGAAGATGGCCTGAAAATCCGCGGGGCTGGCGGGTTTGCCCGTCGCCGGGTTCAAGGGCGGCGGCAAAGGCGCGGGAAGATCCGCCGCGACGTTGTACCACGACTTGGGAATCTCCTTCTCGGAAAGCAGAATCCTGTTTTCACTCATGGCTTTTCCTTACGATGACCTCCCGATTCCAGGGCTCGGACTCCGTCGGGCGAGGCAGAATAGCACAGATTGCGCGGATTCAAACGGAGTGAAGTACGGAAGTCCCGGCGGTACGACGCCTGGCAACAGGGTCCGCGGCCGCGGGGGCCGCTGGCGAGCCAGGTTTCAATCTAAGGCGGACGGTCCACGGCAGAAAGCTGGACGGTCAGGCCGTCCGGGTCACGGAAATAGACCCGGCTCGAACCGCTGGGCTGGTCAGGATCCAGGCCCTGGCGACGCATCATACATCGCAACCCTGCCGTCACTGCAAGCGCCTGGCTGCAACAGCAGCGGGTCAGTTTGAAATCTGTAGCGACGGGTTAATCCCGTCCATTGGCGGCCTAAAGCCGCCTCTACTGCAAAATGGCCCACTACCACTGCAACTCGAACCTTGAGCCTTTCAGATCCGCGGTGATATGCTGGCCGCCCTGTGGCCAGCCAAGGAGGGTTCCAACCAAGCCGCGGAATTAGTCAAGTCCGCCATCGGATGATCTCTCGCGTAGTCGGGAGAAGTACCGCCACGGCTTTCTTCGCCTCGCTGCTGGTCCTAGCGCCTTTCCATCCAGCCTTTTCTCAAGACGCAAATCCACCCGGTCCATCGGGTGTGATTCCCGTGACCCCGGCCCATCTGGCCCAGCCTCTAACGGTTGAAGAGAAGTTCGAGCTTTATCTGGAAGGGACTTATGGGCCGGGCTCCTGGCTGGCCTCGGCGTCCACAGCGGGGATTCGCCAGTGGCTGGGTTCCCCTCCCGAATGGGAACAGGGAATGAAGGGCTACGGCCGGCGCTTTGCCTCGTCAATGGGCGAAAGCGCCATCAAGAATACCGTGCAGTTTGGGGTGGGCGCGGCCCTGCGCGAAGACCCGCGCTATTTTCCCTCCGCGCGCCGAGGTGTTCTGTCCCGCGCCTGGCATGCAGTGTCTTTCACGTTTGCGCCCCGTAACGACAACGGTGAACGGACGGTTGGTGTTTCCCGAGTTGCGGGCGCCCTCAGTTCGGGGTTCGTTTCAAACACCTGGTACCCGGAAAGACTGAGTGACACCAGCCATGCCATCTCGCGAACCGGGATCACGCTTGGTGGCGATGCCGCCGTGAATCTGTTTCGCGAGTTCTGGCCCGATATCAAACGTGCCGTTTTCGGCCGCTGATCGCCCCTTCTCCAGCCCCGGTCTCTCGAGACCTTACGCCGCCACCCTGTGATAAAATAGTGCGTGAATCATCGCGTCTGAATTGCAGGGCTCCGTCCTTTCAACACAAAATTCTGCAGGAGCGACTCCGTGAAGCTGCTACGCCTGATCTGGAAGAACGCACTCCGCAATCCCCGCCGCAGCGTGCTGACGATCCTGAGCATCACGGTTTCCATCTTCCTGGTGAGCACACTGCAAGCCATCCTTCGCCAGTTTGACAGTGTGGCCGAGGGCTCGGGCAGCTCGTACCTCCGGATGGTGACCCGGCACGCGGTTTCGCTCGGGCAGGACCTCCCCATTGCCTACAGGGCCAGGATCAGAGCCCTGCCGGGCGTAAAGTACGTTAACGGCTTCTCTTGGTTTGGGGGCATTTACAAAGACCCTCAGAATTTCTTCGCCAATTTCGCCGTGGACGTCGAAGACTTCGAGAAGCTCATGGACGAGTACAGTATCCCGCCCGATCAGTTGGATGCCTGGAAGAAGGAACGAACGGCGGCTCTGGTCGGCAGAAAACTCATGGAGCAGTACGGATGGAAGATAGGCAACCACGTGACCTTGCAGGGAACCATCTATCCGGCGGACCTGGAATTCATCATCCGGGCCGTTTATACCGCGCCGCGCGAAGCTGACGAAACGGCCTTCTATTTTCACTGGGACTATTTCGACGAGGCCCTGGGCCGACGCGGCCGGGCGGGGACCTTCTCGGTGAAGGCCGAGACCGCCGAAGACGTGCCGCGCTTGATGGATGCCATCGACGGCATGTTCCGAAATTCCGATGCGGAAACCAAGACCGAAACCGAACAGGCTTTCAGCCTCAGCTTTGTCTCGATGCTCGGCAACGTGAAACTGCTGCTGAATGCCATCTCCGCCGCCGTGGTCTTCACCATATTGCTCGTCGCCGGCAACACCATGGCCATGTCCATTCGGGAACGGACAGGCGAAGTGGCGGTTCTGAAGACGCTGGGCTACCGTCGCAACACGATTCTCTTTCTGCTGGTCGGAGAGTCGGCGGCCATCGCGCTGCTGGGAGGCGCTTTCGGAAGCGTGGGAGCGAAGGCGGCCTACGCGTTCATCGGCGCCACCTCCGGAGCTATGAAGGCCATGGGCGGCATGGTCTTCGCCGCGGGCGCCGCCCTGGTTCTGGGCTACGGCACCTGGATGCTCTTTGCCGGCGCTTCCCACGGGCGGGGTGTGAGCGCCATCGTTCGCTACGCCACGACGCTGCTGGGAGCGCTGATTGGCTTCGGGACGGGGTATGGTTTCTACATGGCAGCCGCGTTCATCATGAACCAGGGGGGCTTCCTCGCCGGTTTCAGCGTTCGGACCGAGACGCTTTTCGTGGGATTGGGGATCTCGGCTCTGGTCGGAGTCTTGAGCGCCACATTCCCCGCGCTGCGCGCCTCTCGCACGGGCATCGCCGATGCCTTGCGGTACGTTGGATGACGACAGAATGTCCGCTTCGCCGTTCTCCCGCCGCTTGAATCCTCCCCAACCGTGGAACCGGGAAGTGCCTCTGCGCGTAAAATGGTCTAGATACCATGACGCGCGCCGGGTTGGTCTTGAAGAATGTCTTCCGGAATCGACGCCGGACGGTACTGACCACGGTTAGCGTGGCGGTTTCGGTCTGCTTGATTGCCGTCTTCTGCGCGACGTATCGCTACATCAGCGCCCCGCCCACTCCGGGCGGCTTCGATCTGGTGCTCATGGTCGGCCCCCGAACGTCGCTAATGCAGCCCTTACCCCTCAGCCATGGAGCCCGGCTCGGGGCGTTGCGCGGCATCGCCGCCGTCTCGCCCCTCAACATGGTGGACGTGGTCTTCGGTGCGGAGGAGAAGCCCTTGTACGCCGTGGCCTGCGACCCGGCTGCCATGTTCAAGGTGCGGCCCGACTGGAAACTGCCCGAGGATCAGCGCCAAGCGTTCTTCAGCGAGAAGTCCGCACTGGTAGCGAGCAGAAGGATTGCGGAGCCGCGCGGTTGGAAGGTCAACGACCGGATCGCTCTGCGCAGTCACGGTTACAACATCACGCTGGAATTCGTGCTGCGGGGGATTTATTCGTCCGCAGAAGATGAAAGCCTGATGGCCTTTCACTGGGACTACCTCAACGACACCCTGGGAAGCCCGAACACGCCGGGGGCCTTCTGGGTTCTCGCTGAGACTCCCGAAGACGTCCCACGGCTGATGACCGAGATCGACGGCATGTTCCGCAACACGGACGTTGAGACGCGAACCCAACCCATGAAGCAGTTCGTACTCGATTTCCTGGCCATGCTGGGGAACGTGAAGCTGATCCTGCTGGGCGTGTCGGCCGTCGTGGTCTTTGCCGTGCTGCTCATCGTCGCCAATACCATGGGCATGTCCATTCGCGAACGGACGTCGGAACTCGCCGTCCTGCGCGCCCTGGGTTTCCGCAAGCGGCAGGTGCTGGGCATGCTGACGGCCGAGTCTCTGGCTATTTCCATTTCGGGAGCTGCTCTGGGATGCCTGGCTGCCGGGGGTCTCCTGGCACTGACCTCCGGATACCAGGTTGGCGGCGCCATGCCCATCTACGTCCAGGTCGATGGATATACCCTGGCGCTGACCCTGGCGGTGGCAGTGGCGATTGGAGTTCTGGGCACGATCGTCCCCGCCTGGCACGCTTCACACCTCAATATCGCCGAAGCGCTGAGGTTTGTGGGGTAGGATGAGAGAGGGTTAATTGAATGTGGCGACTGATGCTGAAAAACCTCCTCCGGAACAAACGGCGGACGATTCTGACGCTGGCGAGCGTGGCCGTGTCACTGTTCCTGCTTTCCTCACTGGCAATTGTCTACACGGCCTTCGGCAGACCCATCGAAGGCGGTGACACGATCCCGCTCATGATGGTGCGTCGAGCCGCGGGGATCGTCCTTCCCCTGCCCGCCAGCTACGGGCCACGGATCAAGTCAGTGCCCGGGGTGGCCGCGGTCAGCAAGATGAATTGGCTCGGCGCATACTGGAAGGAACCCACGAACGCCTTTGCCAACTTCGCCGTGGACCCAGAAAGCATCTTCGACGTGCTTGATGAGGGACCCACAGAGGGACCCCAGATTCCTCCTGAACAACTGGAGGCTTTCAAGAGGGAGCGCGTGGCGGCGGTTGCTGGCCGACGACTGGTGGAAAGGTTCGGTTGGAAGATCGGCGACCGAATCACCCTGCTCGGCAGCCCCTGGGGCATCACCCCCGAGCTCATCCTGCGCGGAATCTTCACCGGTGGCCCGGACGACCAGCTCTACTTCCATTGGGACTACTTGAATGAATCGGTCGGACGCCCTGACATTGTGAGTCTCTACTGGGTCCGGCTCGAAGACCCCGAGAGGGCCGCTGAGGTGGGAGAAGCCATCGATCAGATGTTTCGCAACACGGACGCAGAAACGAAATCGGAGTCCTTGAGCGCCTTCCTGCTCAGCTTCATCTCCATGCTCGGCAACGTGCGCGCCATCATCCTGATGATCGGGTCGGCGGTGACGTTCGCCATCCTCCTGGTCGTTGCCAACACCATGGCCATGTCCATCCGGGAACGTATCTCGGAGGCGGCGGTGATGCGCAGCCTGGGATTCAGCTCCGGGCAGATCATGCGGCTCTTCGTCAGCGAGTCGCTGATCCTTTCTTTGGTGGGAGCGATCCTGGGTGTGGGTGGGGCCAAACTGCTATACGATGCTCTGGCAGTCTCCCAGATTGGGGAATTCGTCTTCGCCGACCTGCGAATGCGGTTGCCGACATTGGTCTTCTGTTTCATCCTGGCGCTGCTCATCGGACTGGTAGCCTCGGGCTGGTCGGCCTACCGCGCCGCCAGAATCAACATCGCTGAGGCGCTTCGCCATACGGGGTGAGTCATAGCGGCGCTCGAAGCCTGTCCCCCGGCAGGCCGGGGGGAGCGCTGACTGAGAGAAGCAGAGGGGAGGGCGGTCCCGCTCTGCGGGACGGCCGTTACAGAAAGAGGGCTGCGATGGCAATTCCACTCAAATACAACCTGCGCAACCTGGCGGTGCGGCGGACCACCACGGCGATGACCGCCTTCAGTATCACCCTGACCGTGACGGTCTTTGTGATCCTCATGGCCCTGGCCAAGGGATTGCAGATTTCGCTAACCGCTACGGGTCAT
>DATKYV010000211.1:0-5000 GCA_035528275.1 Terriglobia bacterium
ATTGCAGGCACGAATGCCCGCGCCGATAACCGCAAAGCGAACCGTGTCCGAGGGAGGAACGGGACGGGGCGAGGCCCAGAGCGTGCGGGGCTCGAGCAGCGTCACCTTCGCCGCCGCCCCCACCGCTGCCGCGCCCGCGCCCAGACGTATGAAGTCACGACGAGTAAGCGATTTATTGGGCATGGAGAACTAGACCTCCTTGAATAGTCTGAAATTAGGGCCGGATAACACGCCCCAGTTTGCCAGAACTGACGCATGAGATAAAGCACTTTTGTGGTCAGCGCTCGAACAGCTTCCCGACGAGCCCAAACTCCGGGTCTTCATAACTCGCCGATACGGTTGGTGACACCCCGGCTCCATTCCAGGTTTGGGCCTCGTGACCGCAAACAGAGGTGCCCGATCGTCCGGCCGTTTGACACTCGGGTATAACATCTACCCAGCGGGCGCTCGGCTCACCTTTTCACGCCCGACTCTCCTCCGCGAGGACAGCCTTGGCACAACTATCCAGAAGAGAACTCCTCAAGAGGTTCGGCACATCAGGGATGGCCGCTGCACTGGTCACCTCCGCCTCCACCGGCTCGCCGCTCCGGGGTGCGGATTTCGCCTGTGCCTCGACCGAGATGTTTTCGCTGAGCGGGCTGTGGCTTTTCAAATTGGACCGCGAAAATCGCGGCAACGTTGAGAACTGGTATCGCTCCGAAATGCCCGTCGAGGACTGGATACCCGTGATCGTCCCGCACACCTGGCAGATCGAGGCGGACTCTTCCGACTATCAGGGCGCGGCCTGGTATCGAGCAACCTTTGAGGCGCCGGAGCGCTGGGGTGGGCAATCGGTTCGCGTGGAGTTTGAGGCGGTGTTTCACAGCGCGGAGGTCTGGCTGAACGGCCAGCGAGTGGGAAAACACCTGAGGAGCGGCTACACGGCCTTCACGCTGGACCTCACGCCCGCGCTGCGGCCGGGCGGATTGAATACCCTCGTCGTCCGGGTCGATAACTCATTCGACGACGCCATGCTCCCGCGCGGCAACTCCTTCGACTGGACCGTGGACGGAGGCCTCATTCGCCCCGTGCATCTGCTGATTGCCCCGCGCGTCTGCATCGAGCGCGTGGATGTGGATGCCCTGCCCCACCTCGAATCCGCTTCGGCCGATCTCGTCGTCCATGCCGCGCTGCGGAATGACTCGGAGGATTTGGCGGACTTGACGCTCTCCTACGAGGTCTCTGAAGACGACAGTCGCCAGGTAGTCGCAAGGCAGCGCGGCGCCATGACGATCTCACTGAAGGCGGGAAGCGCTGAGATGGTTGCTCTCCCCCATGCCGCGCTGCGGAATCCGCGCCTGTGGCACTTCGACCATCCGCAACTTTACCGCCTCGAGCTGCGAATCGAGCGGAGCGGCAAGGTCGTGCATTCCGCGGACACCACGTTCGGAGTGCGCAAGATCGAGGCGAAGGACCGCGGCTTCTATCTGAACGGTGAGCGAATATGGTTGATGGGCGTGGAGCGGATGGCCGGCAGCAATCCGCAGTACGGCATGGCCGAGCCGGAGTCATGGATTCGCCACGACCACGACGACATGAAGGAGCTGAACGCCGTCTTCACCCGTGTCCACTGGCAACAGGACAGGCGGGTGCTCGAATATTGCGACCGGCACGGCATCCTCGTCCAGGTGGAAATTCCCGGCTGGGGGCCGAATACGTTCAAAGGCATGACCGCCGAGCCTTCAGCCGAAATCATGCAGAACGGCCTCGACCAGCTGCGGGAGATGATCAGCCGGGACCGCAACCATCCGTGCATCCTTTCCTGGGGCGTCTGCAATGAGGTCGACGGGCAGAATCCCCCTGCCCAGGCGTTCGTCCGGCGCATGTACAAGGAGGCCAAGCAGCTCGACCCGCACCGGCTGGTCACCTATGCTTCGAATTCGCTCCACAAGACGCCCGAGCGTGACGTGGCCGGCGAGATGGACTTCATCATGTGGAACGAATACTACGAATCGTGGCTGGGCGGAGGAATTGACGATGTGGGGCGGAATCTCGAAGCCATTCGCCGCGCCTTCCCCGAGAAGGTGCTGGTAATTTCCGAGTACGGGTACTGCGAATGCCGGCCGGATTTCTCGGGCGGTGATGCCCGCCGCATCGAGGTGCTTCGCGAGCATACCAACGCCTACCGCAAGTTTGAATGCGTCGGTGGCGCGATCTTTTTCTGCTACAACGACTATCGCACGCACATAGGAGATAAGGGCGTGGGCGCGCTCCGCCAGCGCGTGCACGGCGTGGTGGACGTCTACGGGGCGCGCAAAGCGTCATTCGAGGCGTTGCGGGAGGAGTCGAGCCCTGTCGAGCGCTTGAGCGTGGCGGCTGAGGGCTCAAGGCTCGCCGCCACCATCGTGACGCGAAGGAGGCTGCCGGCGTACACGCTGGAGGGGTACGCGTTGCGCTGGATCGTCTACGCCAACGGCAACCTGCCGATGGAGCAGCATGAGGTTCGCCTGCCGCCCCTTCCCCCCGGCCAGCAGGCAACCGTGTTCCTGCCTTATGCGCAGAAGAACCCTGAACGCGTGCGAGTGGATATCATGCGGCCCACCGGCTTTTCCGCGCTAACCGCCGAATGGAAACCCGCCGGCGAGATCGGCTAGGAAACAACGCCTAAGTAGATGAGAGCCAGGCTCAGACCGAAAATCGGTCCGAAGATATAGGGGAAGACTTTCCAGCAGAGGACCAAGCCGACGATGGCAAGCGTCGGGTTGCGCGTCAGGGCGGCAAAACGGCGCGAAGCGTTTTCCGGCAGGACCAGACCCAGCGCCGCGTGACCGTCGAGCGGTGGCAAGGGCAGGAGATTGAAAATCGCGAGCAGCAAATTGAGCGAGAATAGGACGCTCAGAAAAAACGCCACACCCTCAGCAAGCCCCGGCGAAGCGGCGCCGACCACGTGATCGAACCGGATGATTTCCGGCGGCGTAAGTACACCGGCGAGCATCAGAAGGCGGATGAGCAGCACGGCGAGCAGCATAAGGCAGAGGTTGGCGGTAGGTCCGGCAACCGCCATCCACGCCGCGCGGCGCGGGTGACGGTCGCGCCAGAGCGGGTCGTAGGGCGCGCTCGCCCAGCCGATCATCCAACCGCCCAGTGCGTAAGAAGCAATGGGTACAATGATGGTGCCGAAGACTTCGCGTTGCATGTGGGGAATGGGATTTAACGTCACCTGCCCGCCCCGCGCCGCCGTCGGGTCGCCACCCCACTTCGCCACTAGGGCGTGCGCCGCCTCGTGGCAGGTGAGCGAAAAGAGGAAAACGACGTACCACACTGCGCCGGTGGCGATGAGTTGCGGGTCCATGCGTGGAATCTATCAGACGTGGGATGCTGGGCGCTAGGTGTATTAGGAGCGGACCGCGTCTAATAACGCGGATTCTTGCTCGCAGCCTGTGACCGTCGAGACAATCTGACAAGAAGAACCCAAGACTTACCGAAGTATTCCGCGCCTACTGGCCAATGTCCAACGCCTTGAACCCACACGTGCGAAGGACTATGATGCCGGCATGCGATAACCTGCCATCACAGCCTTTCAAACTCTTAGCAGTGTGGAACTAAGGTGTGCTCTGACTCAAACTGAGCAGAGGAGGAAACTATGATCGATCCAGGACTAAGAAACCGGGTCGTGCTTGTTACGGGTGGGAACAATCCGCACGGGATTGGCGCCGCAACCGCTAAGGCCTGTGCTCTCCACGGTGCGGCGGTGTTTATCCACTATTTCCGCATGCCTACTCCCGAGTTTGCCGAGGCTGCAGGACCCAGTGCCCCAGCAGGGCCAAGCGTCGGGTTCTACTACTCGATGCAACAGCACTCCGCTCAGGAGGTCGTGAGTGCCATTCGTGCAGCCGGGGGACGGGCTGAGGCGTGGGAAGCCGACCTGGCTGATCCAACGGCTATCCCGCAACTGTTCGACCGGGCCGAGCAGGCGTTGGGTCCGGTGGAGGTGCTGGTCAACAATGCCGCCACGGATGAGTTCGATACTTTTCTGCCGGCGAAATCATCGACCCAGGGAGATCGGAGCGACGCGACGGGGCTTCCGATTGAGACTGTCACGGTGGCAAGTCACGACCGATCGTTTGCAGTCAACAGCCGTGCAGTCGCATTGTTGATGGCGGAATTCGCTCGCCGTCAGATTGCCTCGGGTCGGCGCTGGGGACGAGTCATCAACGTGAGCACCGATGGTGCCTCGGGGTACCCGAGCAACGTCTCGTACTGGGCGAGCAAGCACGCGATGGAATCATTCAGTCGGGCTGCGGCCGCAGAGCTTGGGCCCTTCGGCATCACCGTCAATGTGGTCTCACCGGGGCCCATACAAACGGGCTGGATTTCACCAGATCTGGAGGCAAAGATCTTGCCGAACATTCCCCTCCGGCGGGTAGGCCAACCGGAGGACATAGCTGACGCGATCGTGTTCTTCGCATCCCAACAGGCGTGCTGGATTACCGGACAACTGCTCTACGTCGGCGGCGGCAATAGAATGCACCAATAGCCAATGCCGAGGACGATCTACGCGGCACCGAAACTAAGACAGGAACGGACGAGCCAAGCTTCTCTGAACTGGAGAGTCAGCTCCGGAAGACAAAGGCCGCGATGGCTTGTGGCCGAATAGACCTCGATATAAGCCTCCGGCGGCTATGCGGGAACCTCAACGTAGGCGGAGTAGGTGTGGGGTGCGGGGACTTCCAACCCTTCATGCCGCAGGCCGTCCAGGTGGAACTCGATCGCCTCACGCTTGTTGCGCTGGACCTCCTCACGCGTGCGGCCTGTGGAAACACAACCGTCCAAACGCGGAGAGTAAGCGGAATAGCCGGTGCCGGTTTCCTCGAAGACGGCCAAGTATCTCCTCATCGCATTGAACGGTACGCCTCGCGTCGATGCGCAACGCGTGCAATGGTTACGCGTTTCGCCGCGTCGTCAATCAAATAGAGCACTCGATAGTCACCCGCACGCAGCCGCCATTCGTTTTCGAAGCC
>DATKYV010000211.1:7500-19198 GCA_035528275.1 Terriglobia bacterium
TGCAGAGCAATTTCTAACATTACAGCAGGAAAACCTCTTTGTCAAGTGGGAACAATTGCACCGCCCCATGCCTTCCCGGTCAGGCGGCGCGCCCCGCACTGGCTACAAAGTCCGCTCGCGAGTCTCGGGGGTTTCGGGAGCCTTGGCGATGACCACAATGCCGGTCTCGGAAATCTGATACTTCTTCTGGCGGTCGGCCTCCAGGTCGTATCCCACGGTTTGTCCGGCCTCGATCTGCACGTTCTTATCGATGATTGCGCGTCGAACGCGCGCCCCGGGACCGATATAGACATTATCCATCACCACCGACTCGCGCACCTCCGACCCCGCGTCCAGGAACACATTGCGGCCCAGCACGGAGTCCTTGACGTAGCCGCCCGCCAGCACGCACCCTGCCGAGACCACGGATTGGACCGCCTCACCGCGGCATCCGGTGTCGTCGAAAACAAACTTTGCCGGCGGGTCATTGTAGTTGGCCGTCATGATCGGCCACTTCCAGTTGTAGAGGTTGAGCTGCGGCTGGACGTTCTTCAAGTCGAGATTCGCATCGAAAAACGCTTCGATGCTCCCCACATCGCGCCAGTAGGCTCCCTCGTCGATCACTCTGCCGCCCGGAATGCGGTTCTTGGAGAAGTCGTAAGTGTAGCCCACGCCGGCGCGGGTCAGGGCGGGAACGATATCCCGCCCGAAATCATGGTCGGTGTCCGGAGTCGCCGATGCCTCGCGCAATGCCTCAATCAGTGTTTTGGTTTCGAACACGTAGTTGCCCATGGAGGCCAGTGTCAAATCCGGATTATCGGGCATGGGGGGAGGGTCGGCGGGTTTCTCGACAAAAGCCTTGATCTTGCCCTGCGCGTCCACATCCATGATGCCGAAGGCGGAGCCCTCCGGGCGAGGAACGGGGAGGCAGGCCACCGTCGCCTTGGCTCCCACGTCCATGTGAAATTCCACCATCTGGCGGATGTTCATCTTGTAGATGTGGTCGGCGCCAAAGACCACCACGGCCTGCGGGTTCGACTGGCGAATAAGGTTGATGTTCTGGTAGACGGCGTCGGCAGTGCCCCGATACCAGTTCGAGCCTAGCTGCATTTGCGCGGGGACGACGCTGATGAACCGTCCCCGACCGGATACCCGGTGCAACCAGCCGCGGTGGATGTGCTCCAGGACGGGCTGAGCTTTGTACTGTGTCAGAACGTAGATGGCGTCGATGCCCGAGTGGACAAGATTGCTGAGGACGAAATCAATGATGCGGTAGCGCCCGCCAAACGGAACCGCTGGCTTGGCGCGGTGGCGCGTCAGCGGCTGGAGACGGTCTCCACGGCCACCTGCCAAAACAAAGGCGAGAATGCGGGTCGGTGTGACCATGAGGGCTTTTCTCGACAAAAACTGCCATGTGCAAGGGGCTGGCGATTCCAAAAGCTACAGGCTGAGAATGTTAGCAGCCCGCCGCCGTGAGGTCAAACCGAGGCTCGCCGCCATCAGCTTTGTGCTTGGAGGAGAAATTCCTGCACCTGTTTATGCCAAGCCTGGTGAGAAGTGTGGATGGCGCGGCCGACGAAAGCGGCGCGCAGGCGGCGCAGCTCGGGAATTTTTCGACAGGCGATAGCGTAGCGGCGGTAACGCGGTTCGATCTGCAAAGCCTCGTCCGACAGGTAAATCGGCTCGCGGCGAAAATTAAGCAGGACAATCGCGCGATTGAGTTGCTGAAGAGCCGCGTCGGCCGACATGGAACCCTCCGCCGCGTCCGCCAATTTACCGGACCGTTGGGACGGAACCAGGCGGAAAAAATACGTGGCCCGACCGGACTTCGAGGTCGTTTCCCAGGCCACGAGGTCACTCGGGCACTGAGCTGCGGGCTTCGTGGCGAGCGGGAAGAAGAACCAGTGGAGGATCGGTTCTCTCTCCTCCGCGCGAGCAGCCCCCTGGTCCGCCCCCTCCGAGGGTGGTTGCGATTCGCGCCCCGGGTCCTCCTCGTCTTCGGGTGTCGTTTCCCGGACCACCTCTCTCACCTCTGGAACCGCGCTCTCTTCCTCCTTGCGAATGAACTTGAAGCCCGTGTAGAGCTGCCCCAACGGGGTGTAGCCCAACAAAGTCTCGAAGTAAGGCCGCAGCTTTTCATCCACAATCTCTTTCATGATCGCCTGTTCGATTTTTGGATAAATCGCTTTGAGCCTCCCGAGCGGCGCTACCTGCCCCTCCTTCATGATCCGCGCGACCTGCTGAAACTGATCAGGGTCGAGAAAGGGGAAAAGGCGGCTGAGGGCCTGGGCGCTCTTTTCGGCCAAGCACGACATGGCGTCCAAAAGCGCATCGCGAAACTCGTGCGTGCGCTTGGCGAGCTTCGTGACCGTCAAGCGCTCCCCAGCGGATTCCAACGTCACAGCGTAGTTATTCTCGTCGAAGTGGACCGTGTCGATCTCCGCAAGCCGCCATTGGAAGCCTGCCGCCCGCAATGGCAACACGGCGAGGTTGGATTTATACAAGCGAAATTCCGCATCGCCGACAAAAGGCTCACGGGATGATTCGAGCCGGGCGAATCCGTCAAAGCGCGTGGTTTCCTCCAGATCCTCGAGGAGCAGGCACTGGACGAGCCGCTTCCGATACGCTTCCAGCAGATCGTGGCGCAGATTCTGAAATGCCTTGCCGAAATGGCTAAGCAGGATTTTCTTGCCCGTGTAGAGCGCCAGGGTCAACTCGAAGTCAGCCGGCGAAAACATGTCAATGTCGCCGAGGTCGAACGCCAGGGGTGACCCGGTGCCGGGTAACAGCTTAAAGGTCTCGGCCTCGAAGGCTATCTGACAGGCTCCACTTTCGGCGACACTGCCGTCGGGATTCAGATATCGGAATCTGCCTGAAAGGAAGGGCATGGAGGCTAGACCACTCTCTGGCCGCACTCCGGGCAAAACTTCGACCCGGCCTCAAACTGGGTCCCACAGCGAGGGCACTCGTTTTTCGGGCGCAAGGGTTTGCCGCACTCCGCGCAGAACTTGCTGCCTTGTGTCCGCGCCCCGCAATGGGGGCAAAGAGCCGCAGCTTCCGACGTGACGTCAATATCCCTGGTGAGATCCTGTGCGGTAACCTTTTGCTTGAGCTGGTCGACCGTGGCCTGGGCCTGGGCGGCCGCCAATTCCGTCTCGACGCTCGGCGCGCAGGCATAACAAAGGCCTCGTTTCTCGTTCCAACACAGATTCCGGCAGGCCCATCGCGCGCACTTCGGACACTGACGGAAATTGGGCTTGGCTTCTTCGACGGCCTCACGAAACGCGCGATCGTGTCCAGGACCTGCAATGGCGCGTTGGATCTCATACGTGCCTGAACCGGCGCGGCCCAGCACACCGCCGAAAATATTACCCGCCGCGCGCAAAGCGCCCGCCGCCAAGCCGGTCACTGAAGCCTTGAATTCGGACATGAATCCGTTGCCGCAGCGGTCACAGAAGAACTCAAACTGGTACCCTTTGTCGGTCGAATGGTCGGTATGGTTTTTGGTGAATTGAATAAGCGCCATGCTGGTCTCTCCGATACCACCCTCTATGTCGTGCCAAACAGCCGGGGATTCTAGTCCACATGGGCCTGGCATTCAACTCATCGGCAAGGGCGCACTCAGCCGATCATCTGGGGGTTCAGGACAACCTTCGTCGCCGTGCCGTCTTGGGTGACGCGAAAAGCTTCTTCAAACCTGTGGAGAGGAAATTCGTGAGAGATGAGTTCTTCGGTCCGGACCTCCCCTTCTCGAAGGAGACGAACACATCGTTCCCAGGACGTCCAGACGTAGCCGTAGGTGCCGATAAACCGCAGCTCCTTCATCATGACCTTGTTAAGGTCCGTCTGGATCGGCCCCGGGTAAACGCCGATTTGGACGACAGTCCCCTCCTTCCGAACCGCCTCCCAGCAGAGGTTGAGCGACTCCATGGCGCCCGCGCACTCGAAAACCAGATCGGCGCCTTCCGGCCGCTCACGCCGGATGATTTCGAGAAGGTCTTGGCGTGAACCGTTAACGATGAGGTCGGCCCCCAGGTCGCGAGCCAGCGCCAAACGTCGCCCGTCCTTTTCGATCCCGGCTACGATCACCGTCGCGCCTTCCAGCTTGGCAATCTGCATCGTCAGCAAGCCCACGCAGCCCGGACCAGAGACGAGGACGAGGTCTCCGGCGTGGACTGTGTTGCGATTAATGACCGCGCGGACCGCCACCGCCAGCGGCTCGCCGAGCGCCGCTTGGCGAAAGGAAACGTTTTCCGGAAGGAGGTGGCATCGCTCGGCAGCAATACAGAGGTAATCCGCAAAAGCGCCGTCAATCATATAGCCAGCCGAGACTCGTTCCGAGCACATGAACGGATTCCCGGCCCGGCAGTGATAGCAATTCCCGCAGGTCTCGGCAGGGTTGGAGGAGACGACGCGATCTCCCGGCTTGAAATTCTTCACACGCGCACCGATCTCAACAACAGTCCCACAGAACTCGTGACCCAAGACGACGGGCGGACGGCACGGCCAGCGCCCCTTGATGATGGGAATGTCGGTGCCGCAGATTCCCGCCGCGGCGATCTTGAGCTTGACTTGCTCGGGTTCCGGCGAAGGCTCAGGCCAGTCCTTCAGCTCCAAATCGCCTTCCTTCAGTCCGGTCTTGACGAGAGCTTTCACGGCATCTCCTCTGTTTGCCCGCAGCCACCCACCATTGAACTACGAGCGGCCCGACGGTTTGGGCGCTTTCAACACTTCGCGAGCCATGGCGACGATCTGCCGGGCATCCAGCCCATAGTGAGAGAGCAATTTCTGATAATCCCGGCCCGAGCTCGCGAAGCGATCCCGCAAGCCGACTCTCTTCACGATCGTAGGGCATGTATCGGCCACCACCTCACAAACCGCGCCTCCCAGACCACCGATGACGTTGTGGTCCTCCGCCGTCACGATGCCGCCTGTCTGCTCGGCCGCCAAGCGAATCTCTTCGATGTCAATCGGTTTGATCGTGTGGCAATCCAGCACTCTCGCCTGGATTCCATCTTTCGCAAGGCTCTCCGCCGCAAGCAGGGCCTCCTCCACCATGTTGCCGGTGGCGATGATCGTCAAGTCGTTTCCGTCCCTCAAGCGAATCATCTTCCCGATCTGGAATGGAGCCGATTCGGAGTGAATGACCTTCGCCACCTGCCGCCCGAGTCTCATGTAGACCGGGCCGACGTACTCCGCGATAGCGAGGGTGGCCTTCCGGGTGGTCACCGGATCGGAAGGCGAGAGGACGGTCAAGTTGGCCATGGCGCGCATGATCGCGAGATCCTCCACCGCCTGGTGCGTGACGCCGTCTCCCGCGATCTCCACGCCGGCGTTGGTGGCGACGACTTGACGTTCAACTTCGGATAGCAGATTGAAGTGCGCACGCCCTCGCAAGCTCGCATGCTGGCGAAGATGCAAAAGGTGCTCACGAAGGGAATCAAGCCGGTGGTGGAAGCTCCGGCCGCCATGCAAACCATGTTCAATTCCGCGACACCCATGTTGAAGAAGCGTTCCGGAAATCGATCGCCGAATCTGTAAGTGTTCGTCGACTTGGCGATGTCGGCATCGAAGACGATGACCCGGGGATTCGCTTCCCCCAGTTGCACCAGGGTCTTTCCATACATGACCCGGTTGGGCTGCGCTTCGATCATCCCTGCACTCCCCGGCTCAGTTCCGCGAGATACCGCTCGGCTTCTTCCTCGGTCATCGGCTTGGCCAGGCTATGCCATTCTGGATTCCCTTCCTGAGAAGGCACTCCTTTTCCTTTGACCGTCTGGGCAACCACGACGTGGGGCCGGCCTTCTTGGGCCATGCATTTCTGAATAGCGTCGTGGATTTCCTGGAAGTCATGCCCATTGATCGCAAAAACCTCCCAGCCGAACGCCTTCCACTTCTCCGCGATGGGGTTGGGATTCATGATCTCAGCGGTGGCGCCGTCCGTTTGCAGGTGGTTGTCGTCAATCAGGGCGATCAAGTTGTCGAGACGATAGTGGCTGGCAGCCATCGCCGCCTCCCAAACAACTCCTTCCTGGAGTTCTCCGTCGCTGAGTATCACGTAGACCCTGAAGTTTTTCTTCCGCACTCTGGCGCCGAGGGCGATTCCCGCAGCGGCGGAGAAGCCCTGCCCCAGGGAGCCTGAGGTCATGTCAACACCCATGGTCTTCCTCATGTCCGGATGACCCTGCAAGGCGCTCTCGACATCGCGAAGGGTCCACAAGACGTCTCGCGGGAAATATCCCCTATTCGCCAGAGCCACATAAAGCGCCGGGGCGCAATGGCCCTTGGAAAGCACGAAGCGGTCGCGGTCCTCCCATTCCGGGTTCGCGGGATCGATCCGCATCTGGTGCCAGTAGAGATACGCGACCATGTCGATTGCCGACAGGGACCCTCCCGGATGTCCGCTTCCGGACTTGGCAAGCATCCGGATGATGTCACAACGCAACTCGCGGGCCGTTTCCTGGAGCTTCGCTGGATCGAAATCCCTGTTCAATACCTTGCCCTTTCCTGTCTAGCTCCGGTCCGGCCTATCCATAACACAGCTGCGATTTTCGGGACTAGCAGATCCCTTGAGGGCGTTCGACCTAGCCGGCGGCGGCAACTTGAATCCCACTATTCCGGCCTCAAGAATGCGAGAACCCCATTTCCCCAGGGAGTCTCTCCTATAGCACCGCCCTCAAGGGCGGTCAACGGAATCCGCGCGGCCGCGCTGTAGCGCCCACCTTCAGGCGGGCACCGCGGAGTAGCGCCGGCGGGCCCACCGCCGTCGCCGCGCATTGCGACCGTAGAAACGTTCCGGTAAAACATCCCCCTCTGCGACGGCACGCCGGGCCAACCCGACGTTCGATTCCCCCGCCAGCGTATACCATCTGACATACAATCCCGGCTGATCTTGCGAAGCCCCATCGCCGGAGAAGAGTGATCAGAAATTGAATCGCACACTTCCCGGTAAGCCGGGATGTGTATGGCCCCCGGCGGAGCCAGAATGAAGTACATCCACAAGGCGCTGGCGCCTGTCCATACCCGCTGGGCGGCGGTGGATAACCGGGTAGCGGAAATCCAGGCGAATATCCGCGCCAGCTGCGCCGACCGTCAGGCGGGAGAAAGCCACAATCGCGCCAACGAGCGCCTGGTCGAAGAGTTCATCGGACGGTTACGTGAGGAGTTTGGAGGTCGAACTCACGAGGTCGTACGGGACGGCAGCCCCTCTGAAGCGGAAAATCTGGCACGCGTCAAGGAGGAAATCGGGAGTCAGGAAAGTCGTCCGTGCGTGGTGATCGAGCGCCAGCGACTCTCGCGCTGGGCGCTTCGCACGACGCGGTGGAATTTCGTTTTTACCGTACCGGGTGAGAGTGCCGAGGCACTCCTGCTCGTGGCACACTACGACACCTGGCGGGGACCGGGCGCCGACGACAACACCACCGGCGAGGAGATCCTCAAGCAGTACCTGCTTGCCGACCTGCGCGCCGAAAAACGGCCGCGACTGACGCACGTGTATTTCCTGGCCGGCTCCGAGGAGTGCGGCCTGGTTGGCTTGCTATCGCAACTGTTGCTCGCTGGCGGGCTGATCGCGGGGATGCAGGCTGTCCAACAAGCGAACTGGGTATACGCCTTGATGGCGCTGGCGCTCTGCCCGTTTGCCAGTTACCGCTTCGGAGTGTCCGGGTCGCGCGAATACGTCCGCGCCCTGAGCCCTGAGGAGCTGCGTCGCATCTCCGCTGTCGTCGCCGTGGATTCAGTAGGCGAGGGGCGGATGTTCATTCCTCGCAGCACGCTGGGCGCGGATTTCATCCGGGCGATGATTCCCTTCGGCGATTACGACGCGTTCACCGACGTCCTGGAAGAGGCCGCGCACCTCCACGGCATCAAATACAACAACTACCTTGCGGGAAGCACCACTGACCACCTCTCGTTTCTCGAGGTCAATAATGGGTTGTGGTTCCGGGGGTGCGACGCTTTGCGCCACACCTACGCCTGGCTGGCCGGGCGAAGTTATGAGCCGCCGCGTCGCATTCCCGCCTCGGCGCTGGTGGCCATGGCTCCCGGCAAGGCCTCCCCACTCGTTTTCGGCGGGAAGATCCACACGCCCCAGGACGTTCCCGAGCGGGTCTACGCCCAGCCGCTCGGCGAGGCTCTTCTCATCCTGGACTATGTTTTCTACATCCTGGAAGGGGGCGCTCGCTTACAAGCGCCCCGTGAGGTTGACGAGTGCCACTACGCCCGACTCTATGAGGTCTACTCAAAGTCCGGGAACGACAAAGAATACTGGCTGGCGCTCAAAGACGCCATCGAGCCCAACTGGCGCAATCTAAACGCCGTTTTTCGCGCCGATGCCCGAATCGATGAAGTGAACAAATCCGCCGTCGTGCGCGCTCGGGAGCCCGTGGGCTGGGGTGTGGACATCCGCCTCCGCGAAGATGTTGAGGAGGTCTGTGCGAAGCGCGGGCTGAAATGCCGGCGGGTCCTGCTCGATCGCCTGGAAGTGGAAGAGGACGACCGGCGGCTTGTCTTCGCCCGGTCCCTCACTTTGGGCGACCACATTCATCGTCGCGCTCTGCGCGTTCTCGCCTGGCTCGAAAGGCAAATGGGCCGTCACAACTTTCTCGCCTTTTTCGCGGGAGCCTTGCTGCTCTCCGAGCTCGCCACCCGTCTCCTGACGGTCGTTTTCATGTGGTCTTACACGTTCCAGGAATGGTTTTTCAAATACCAGCTGATCACCTTCCCTTCTGTGCTCGTCCTTCAGGTGGGGTTGCTGGTTTATTTGATGGTGCGCCGAATCCCCACATGGATCGACAACAACTACCGGCATGCGAACCGCGCCGACAACCTGGGCAGCCTGCGGCGCGTCCGGGAATGACTCCAGTTTTCGGTTAAAGCTGGACCAGGCGGCCAGTGGATATGGCCTCGCTCCTCTTGAGTGAAAGTAGGAGGAATTGTGACAAAACGCATGTCATGGGCACTGTCTCTGATCTTTTCTTTGGCGCTGGCGATCGCGTCGAAGGGGCCGCTGAGTAGCCCCGCGAGTGAGCCAGCGGAGGAGATTCCCTTCCAGCACGTCATTATCGACAAGGACGCGTCAGGTGCAACGGGACAGGGTATGGACTGCAAAGCCGGTGGAGATATCGACGGCGACGGCTTCCCCGACGTCGTCATCGGCAGCAAGGAATTGGTCTGGTACCACCATCCCGACTGGGCAAAGCACGTCATCGCCGTCGCCGAGAAGGAATTCACTACCGACATGCAACTGGGCGACGTGGACGGCGACGGCGACATCGACCTCAGCGCTCCGGGCAAAGATCAGCACACCGTGTACTGGTTTGAGAATCCCGGAAACGGCAGAGGGGATTGGGCGGCGCACACGGTCGGCCGCATCAATGAAGCCGAGGACCACTACGCCGACCGGGTGGCCATGGCCGACATCAATGGCGACGGCCGCCCGGACATCATCGTCACCGAAGAAGTCTCCCCGGCAACTCAGGGTAGCAGCGTCTACTGGTTCGAGCAGCCGTCTGATCCGAGGAGAGTCAACTGGGTCCGCCACAGGGTCGTGACCCAGTACACGACAAACGCCATGGATGTGGGGGACGTGGACGGTGACGGGGACATCGACATTGTTACCGGCAAGCACAGGGGGAGCCGAAGAGTCGCCGTATGGGAGAACCGAGACCACGGCAAATCCTGGGTCGAACACGTCGTAGATACAGGAAAAGAAGGCTACTTAGGCGCTCGCGTGGCTGATCTTGACGGGGACGGGCGCCTGGAAATCCTCAGTATCTGCTGGGATACCTATCCGCACCTCCACCTCTGGCGGCGCTCAGTAAGGTAGGTTAGCCGACAACTTTCATTTTTCAGTTGACGCAAAATCAGGCGGTGGTTAGATTTAGCCTCGCGTCCGCCGGAAATAGCGGTCCACTCTGGCGACCGGGGGTCAGCGGGTTGCCCGTATTCGACTTGCACCCAGCTCCGCCCCTCCGCCATTCAAAGGGAGAAATCCCATGAAAGTCGGCTTGTTAACCGTGCTTTTCGCAAAGCTCAGCCTGGACGAGGTGATAAAGAAGATCAAACCCTTGGGGATTCGGACCATTGAACTGGGAACAGGAAATTACCCCGGCGACCCGCATCTCAAGCTCGACTGGTTGGCCCAGTCTGCAAAGATCAAGGAGTTCAAGAAGAAGCTGGATGACCAGGGCATCACCATCAGCGCCCTGAGTTGCCACGGCAATCCTCTCCACCCCAACAAGAAGGTGGCAGAGACCCATGCGGAGGTCAACCGGAAGTCGATTCTGCTGGCGGAAAAACTCGGCGTCACGCGGGTGATCGATTTCTCCGGGTGCCCGGGAGGATCCGAGAGCTCCAAATATCCCAATTGGGTTACGGCGGCTTGGCCGCCCGACTATCCTGAGGTCCTGGCCTGGCAGTGGGAGAAGAAGGTCATCCCGTATTGGAAGAAGCGAGCGAAGTTTGCCGAGGGCCATGGGGTGCGAATCTGCATCGAGATGCACCCCGGCTTTGTGGTTTACAACCCGGAAACGATGCTGCGGCTGCGCGCCGCCGCGGGTCCGGCTGTGGGCTGCAACTTCGACCCCAGCCATATGTTCTGGCAGGGCATCGACCCGTGCATCGCGGTCCGCGCCCTGGGTGAGGCGGTGTTCCACGTCCACGCCAAGGACACGCGGCTCTACGATGTCAATATCAAAGTGAACGGCGTCCTCGACACCAAGCCTTACAGCGACGAGAAGAACCGCTCCTGGATCTTTCGCACGGTCGGATACGGCCACGGACCGGACT
Organism: Terriglobia bacterium; assembly: GCA_035528275.1. Classification (GTDB taxonomy): domain Bacteria; phylum Acidobacteriota; class Terriglobia; order UBA7540; family UBA7540; genus DATKYV01. The sequence continues at coordinate 18,268 of DATKYV010000211.1, forward strand.
TCTGGGGCGATCTCATCTCGACCCTTCAGATGGTGGGCTACAACGACGTGCTCTCCATCGAACATGAGGACAGCTTGATGTCCACTGACGAGGGAATGACCAAGGCCGCGAATTTGCTGAACCAGCTCGTCATCAAAGAGAAGCTTCAGGAGATGTGGTGGGCGTAGAAGAACAGTGGCAAGTGACGAGTGGCAAGTGACGAGCGATAAGGCAAGCCATGAAATTGCTGGTATCCGCTCGTCGGGAGGAAAACTTGGTGTGGGCCAGCCACGCGTACAGGCTGACGCCTCCCTTCGCAGGAGCGGCTGTTCCACTTCCCTATAGACATCGCGGAAGGTCAGACGTGCAAGATGCCAGATTGTTCTTTTTTCCTCTTGCTTGCCACTTGTCACTTGTCACCGGTCACTTTCTGCATTACTGCGGAGGAGTAGCGAACAATGACTGAACTCAATGTTGCCCTGATCGGACATCAATTTATGGGAAAGGCGCACTCGAACGCCTACCGGCAAGTGAGCAGGTTTTTTCCGGGCAAGCTCAAGTTCCGAATGAAAGTCCTCTGCGGCAAGGCCTGCCCGGAGGAGCTGGAGGCGACCGCGGCGCAGTTTGGCTGGGAAGAATCGGATTGCGAATGGGAAAGGGTAATCGATCGGAAGGACATCGACATCGTCGATATCTCCACGCCCGGATTTCTCCATCACCCCATGGTGCTGGCGGCAGCCCGCAACGGGAAGCACGTGATTTGTGAGAAGCCGCTGGCAAACACCCTGGCCGAGGCCAAAGACATGCTCCGCGCCGTTGAGAAAGCCGGCGTGCTGCATTACGTGAACTACAATTATCGCCGCGTCCCCGCTGTGGCGTACGCGAAGAGGCTGATCGAGGATGGCTTTGTGGGCGACGTCTACCATTACCACGGCGCTTACCTTCAGGACTG
>DATKYV010000212.1:0-33239 GCA_035528275.1 Terriglobia bacterium
TTCCTGATGACCCGTTTCCATATCCTTCACCTGAAAGCGTCCACTGGAGAGCTCGCCTTCGCCAATGATGATGGCGAAGCGCGCGCCGAGCTTGTTGGCTGTCCCGAGCGACTTCTTCAGTTTCACGGGCTCGTAGCCGATTTCGACGCTCAGGCCCTCACGGCGCAGGTCGCGCGCCAGGCGCGATGCCGGAGCGAGCGCCGAATCTCCCATCCAGGCGATGTAGGCAGCCAGCGCGACGTGACTCTTCAGGCGCCCGACCGCCTCGACCGCCAGAACCAGTCGATCCTGCCCGATGGCGAAGCCGAACCCCGGCGTCGGCGGCCCCCCGATCAGCTCGGAGAGTCCGTCGTAGCGCCCCCCGCCCAGCAGGGCATTCTGCGCGCCCAGAACGTCGCTGGTAATCTCAAACGTCGTCCGCGTGTAGTAATCGAGCCCGCGGACCAGGCGCGGTGAAATCTGATGGGGAATGCCGCGCTCCTTGAGCTCCGCCGTGACGCTCTCAAAATGCTGGCGGCACTCCGGGCAGAGATGATCGAGAATTTTGGGAAGTTTCTCGATGACCGACTGGTCGGCTTCCACCTTGCAGTCCAGCACGCGCAGAGGGTTGGTGTTCACGCGCCGCTGGCAATCGGCGCAGAGCGTCGTCTTCACGCGTTCCAACGCCTGCCGCAAAGCCTTCACGTATTCCCGCCGGCATTTCGGGCAGCCCACCGAGTTCACCAGCAGCGCGTATTCATCAATGCCCAGCCGTTCGAGAAAAACCGTGAGCATCTCCGGTACCTCAGCATCGATCGCGGGGTGGTCGGTCCCCAGGACTTCCGCGCCGATCTGATAAAACTGCCGATGCCTCCCTTTTTGCGGGCGCTCGCGGCGAAACATGGCACCCATGTAGTAGAGCTTGTGAATGCCACCCTCATTGTAAAGTCCGTGCTCGATGTAGGCGCGCACCACAGACGCCGTGGCTTCCGGCCGCAAAGTAAGCGATTCGTCGTCGCGGTCCTTGAACGTGTACATCTCCTTCATAACGATATCCGTGTCCGCGCCCACGCTGCGCGCGAAAAGCACGGTCTGCTCCAGCACCGGCGTGCGAATCTCGCGGTAGTTGTAGGCTGCGAAGACCCGACGCGCTTCCTCTTCCACCCGCTGCCACAATGCGGTCTCGGACGGCAAGAGGTCGCGTGTCCCCTTCACGGAACGGATTGGCTCGGTTTTTTTCGACAACTGACTCGGTCGCTCCAACGGCGAGGACTGGTCTGGCGGAGACTCGATGGCCCGGATGCAGGCGTTCGTCCGCTCAGTCAGGTTTCCCGCAAGTTCCTAAACCTTTTGAAGGTAACACAGGGGCGCAAAAGGCCGCAAGGTGCCGCCCGCGGACGAAACGGGACACGACAAAACCCGTAGAGTGTCAGCCCTCAAATCTTCGGCAGTACTATTCCCTGCTGGGCCTGGTATTTGCCTTTTTTGTCTTTGTAGGAGATTTCGCACAGCTCGTCGGACTCGAAGAAGACGATCTGGCAGAGCCCTTCGTTGGAATAGACACGGGCGGGCAGAGGCGTGGTGTTGGATATTTCCAGGGTGACGAATCCCTCCCATTCTGGCTCGAGCGGCGTGACGTTGACGATGATGCCGCAGCGCGCGTAAGTCGACTTGCCGAGGCACACCGTGATGACGCTGCGGGGAATCTTGAAGTATTCCACCGACCGGGCCAGCGCAAACGAGTTGGGCGGGACGATGCACACCGGGCCGCAGAACTCCACGAACGACCGGGCGTCAAAATTCTTCGGGTCGACGATGGTACTGTTGACGTTGGTGAATATCTTGAACTCGTCGGCCACCCGCAAGTCGTAGCCGTAGGACGACAGCCCGTAGGAGATGACTCCCTCGCGCACCTGGCTTTCGGCAAACGGATTGATCATGTCATGTTCTTTAACCATCGTGCGAATCCAGCGGTCGTTCTTCACTGCCATGGGCTGCACCTCGGTTAAGTTTGGATTCCGCCAGCTCGGACGCCGGGAAGTAAAACGGCCCCCACGCGTGGAAAAGAGTGGGGCATAATATTACAGGGGAAAGGGCTTGACAACGCCGAAACCCTCCCTCTAGGATGAAGGCCCTTGTTTTCAGGAGGTTCGCGTGATCAAGCTCGATATCATCAATGAGGTCGTCAACCGCACCGGGATCACCAAGACGAAGGCCGAGATTGCCGTGGAGACCGTCTTCGAGGCGATGAAAAAAGCCCTGGCGAAGGGCGACCGCATCGAGTTGCGGGGTTTCGGAGTGTTCAACGTCAAGCCCCGCAAGACGGGTATCGGGCGAAACCCTCGGACCGGCGAGGAAGTCAGTATCCCGCCCGGCAAAGCCGTTCGCTTCAAACCCGGCAAGGAACTTCAGGCGCTCGAATAGAGCGCCGCGGTTCTCTTCGTCAAACTCCCACGACAGGCTTGCCGGCCTACCTCCGTATTCTGCCCTCTTCAACGAGAGCGGCTACATCACGCTGACCGGGTCCACGTCAATCACCACCGAGCGCGGCGGTATTCCCCGCCGGTCGCAATCGTCCGCCAGCCGCCGAAGAATTTCGTGGAGGCGGGCGCGCGAACTTGCCTTGAGAAGAAACTGGATTCGGTATCGCCCTTCGATCCTTGCCAGGGGCGCAGGACTCGGCCCGAGAATCTTGAGTTCGCGCCTGGCACCATCGGCGCGCTCCAGAAATCTCCCCATCTGTCCCGCCACTTGCGCCGCCCGTTCGAGTTTCGTGTCCTGGGCAACCACGTTGGCCAGCGCCCAGCAGGGCGGGTAACGCATCATGCGGCGGAAACGCATTTCCTTACTGTAAAAACCTTCGTAGTTCTGCTCGGCCGCCAGGCGAATGGCGTAATGCTCCGGGAAGAATGTTTGAACCAGGACGCGGCCGGGCGATTTCCCTCGCCCCGCGCGCCCGGCGGCCTGCGTGAGAAGCTGGAAGGTTCGTTCGGCGGCTCGGAAGTCCGGCAAACCAAGCCCCTGATCCACGGACACCACACCCACCAGGGTGACGCCGGGAAAATCGTGCCCTTTCGAAATCAATTGCGTTCCAATCAGGATATCGATCTTGCCCAGACGAAAGTCCGTGAGCACGCGTCGGAAGTGCCCGGCGCGCCGCGCCACGTCGCGGTCGAGCCGCGCGACGCGGGCGCTTGGGAAAACTTCGGCGAATTTCGCCTCCAACTTCTCCGTCCCTTCGCCGACGTAGTGAAGGTATTCGCTGCCGCACGACGGGCAGGTGGAAGGAACCGCGGTCGAATAGCCGCAATAGTGGCAGATCAAACGGTGCTCGCGCCGATGATAGGTGAGCGAGATGGAGCAGTTCACGCAGCGCTGGGTCTGACCGCAGCTCCGGCAAAGCAGAAACCAGGAGTATCCGCGACGGTTGAGAAGGATCATCGTCTGGGCGCCGGTGCTGAGCTGAGCGTCGATTTCCTCTTTCAAGCGACGGGAGATGGGCACCTGGGTGTGCGTTTCGCGGAATTCCTGCCGCATGTCCACAATCTCCACACTCGCCAGCGCACGGCTCCCGATGCGTTCCGTCAGGGTTGCCAGGCGGTACTTCCCTTCCCGGGCGTTCCAGTAGGACTCGAGCGAAGGCGTCGCCGAGCCCAGCAGCACCAGCGCGCCCGCCAGCCTGGCGCGCACCACGGCCACGTCGCGCCCGTGGTAACGAGGCGTTTCGTCCTGCTTGTAGCTGGAATCGTGCTCTTCGTCCACGATGACCACGCCCAGCTCGTTCAACGGCGCAAACACCGCCGAGCGTGTTCCCAGAACCACCTTCGCTTCGCCGCGACGGGCGCGCCACCAGGCCTCGTGCCGAGCGTTCTCACTCAGGCCGCTGTGCAGGACGGCCACATTGTTTCCAAAACGGCTCAGGAACTGGGATTGCACGGCGGGTGTGAGGGCGATCTCCGGGACCAGCATCAGGGCGCCGCGGCCGCTCTCCAGGCAGCGCGCGATCAGCCGCAGGTAAATCTCTGTCTTGCCGCTTGCCGTAATGCCGTGCAGCAGGACTTTCTCGAACCGACGTGTTTCAATCAGCCCCGTCAGTTCGTCCAGTATCTCTGCCTGCGCTGCGCTCAACTCGTGAACCAGCGGCGCGTCTCTCGTCAGCTCCCCTGGGTCATGTGTCGAGTCGCTCATCTCCAGCCAGCCTTCCCGACCGAGCTTCTTCAGATGGGCGAGCGTGCCGCGCGACGCTTTCAAGAGGTCGCGGTGATCATCGACCGGCCCGTCCCGTTCAAGAGCTTCGAGGATTCTTCGCGCCACGGGCGAGAGCCGCAGCGAGCGCTCGGGAACCGGCCCGTGCATGCGCTCCTGCGCCACGCGGTCTGCCAATCGCACCGCCATGATTTTGCGGCGGCCTCGTTCGCGCTCGACCTCCGCAATGCTCAACCATCCCTCCGCCAGCGCGTGTGAGAGCACATCCGGAGATGCAAGCAAAAACCTGCGGCGCACGCCTTCCAGGGGCGTGTTGGGATGCTCGGCAACGTAGCGAAGGAAGGCCGCTTCCTTACTGGCCCGCGCTTCATCGAGAAGGCTCGAGTCGAGCTCCGCGAGTCTTTCCTGACCTGTTGCGGCAAGTTGGACGAGGCGGGCGCGCCGCGACTCTGCCCGTAGTGGGAGCATGGCTCGAAAGACCTCGCCCACGGGAGCGAGATAGTAGTCGGCGATCCAGAGTCCGAGCGTCAGCAGTTCAGGAGAGAGGACCGGCTCGGGGTCCAGCACGCGCAGAATCTCGCGCGGCTTGACGCCAGGTGGATGGGTCGCCACCGATTCGAGTACAACCCCCGTCACCTTCCGTGTGCCCAGCGGCACGAGCACGCGCTGGCCCACTCGCACGTCCATGGAATCAGAAATGCAATAGGTGAGCGGCTCGCGCAGCGCCGCGAGCACCGCCACGCTGACAAGCGGCTTGTGCGGCTCCGAGCTTTTCTTACGCCCCATGCAGGCATTCTATGCTCCGCCTTCGGCAAAGTGTAGGGCTGGCGGAAGAATGTCCAGTTCTTCCACTTTGCTTGGCAATTCGAATCTACAGAATTAAGGTCTAGTGCCGTTCCAACTTATCTGGGCTAATCCCGGTCCGTGAGGTTAACCCAAGTCTTTGATCTCAGGGTGCATAACGTAGGTGTAGTACATAGGCGAATTAAGTTGGAACGGCACTAGGCCAAGTTGGCGCGGGCGACGACGAGGCTGGCATAGAGGTTGCCCAGCCGGTCGAGCATCCTGACCGCGGCGGGGAAATTCCGCCGGTTGATGTGCTCGATGTTCAATCCCAGCGGCGGTGGGTCGGGGGGCAGGCTGTCGAAGACGTCCATAAGGATGCGCTGGGCGAGATCCAGCGAGCGCTCGAAGCAGCCCTCGCCGCCTGATTCGCCACGAAGAAGGAACGTATCGAGGTCCTTGGGCAGGTCGACACCCAGCCAGCGCAGGAAATCCAGGTCGCGCGGATGGCTGACGGGAGCGAAACTCAAAAAGACGCGCGCCTCGATCCCGTTCAGCCGCTGCACGAGTCCGACGATGTCGTTGGAATCGAAGAGGACCTGGGTGGTGAAAAACTCGAGCCCTGCGGCGTGCTTGCGGCGAATTCTATCCGCCTCGTGGGTACGACTGGGGATCGTGATCCCACCCAGGCACCAGGGAAGCCCCGCTGTCCGCACCTGCTCCACGGCCTCCAAAACGCTCGGCCCCGGATAGGTGACCTCGCTCGATTCCCCACCCACCAGAACCGCGTATTCAAGGTCGAATCTCTCACGGGTCTCGCGGAACCACGTGACCTGGTCCGGGTCGTGAACGACCACGCGGTTGAGCACGACATCCGTCCCAAGCTCGCGGCGAATCGGCGCCCCCAGGACGCGCGGCTCGATGCGCGGCACAAACTTGTGCGTGCGCTCCGAAGGCCGCGTCTCATCGTGAATCTCCGGCAGGTTGATGGCGTCCACCAGGTGCCGGATCTTCTTCACGTCCTCCAGCGCGGATTCGATGGCGCCCGCTTTCCCGGCGGCGGGCGGCACCGTCTCGAAAAAGATCACGGGGACCGATGGGTGGAGCAGCTTGTCCTTCAGATTCATTCCCAAATCCCTGCCCTTTGCCGCGGCAGTATAGTGCGGGCGTCTATTCGCAGCGCAAGCGGAAGCATGCAATCTCGGAAGGACAGCCGTAGCGGACGGGCAGAAGCACTTTACCGATGCCGCGGTTCACATAGATTTGCGTGCCGTCGAGCCGATTCCACCCTTCGACGAAGCGCTGGCCGAGTTTGGAGCGGCCATAGACCGACCCAACCACCGGCAGGCGCACCTGGCCGCCGTGCGTGTGTCCGGAAAGGACGAAGTCGATACCGTGCCTCGCGGCCTGCCAGATTCCCAGGGGATTGTGGCAGAGGAGGATCTTGATGTCCCGCCCCGGAACGGAGCGCATGGCGGCGGAGAAATCGTCGGCGTCCCACCAGAGATCGTCGACTCCGATCATCCACAGGTGAGTGCGACGGGCGCGCAGTGCGAAATGGGAATTGCGCAGCATGCGGATTCGCTGGGCGCGAAAGGCGCGGGTAATCTCGTCGGCGTTCACCTGGAAGTCGTGATTGCCCAGGACGGCGAAGATGCCCAGCCGCGCGCGCAGCCGTCCCAGCGCCCGCGCCGCCGGCCAGATATAGGAGGGCGAAAAAGAAACGTAGTCGCCCGTCAGCGCGATCACATCGGGCCTCAGCAGATTCGCCAGGTGCACGGCGCGCTGCACGTCATCAATTGGCGTGAACAGGCTATGGTGAATGTCAGTGAGGTGGACAATCCGCAGCCCGTTGAAAGGCGGAGGAAGGCGCTTCAACCAGATGTCGGTCTCGGTAATCTCCGGGTCAGGAGAAAGGGATGAGGGAGGAGGCTCGGGTTCCGGCGAGTTCAGCGCCAGGGTGACAAGCTCCCTGCGGCGCAGAAGCCTGCGGGTAATGGAGCGTTTCGGCAAGCGTTCCCCTCAAGGGTTGGGGTTCCGGGGCTGCAGGCGAGCGGCGGAAAATCAGCAGCGCCCTGGGAGTTACCCGCTACCTTTCTGAGCCATCACCTCGGCAAAGACCCGGGTCATTTGATCGTGCACCAATCCGTTCGAGGCGAAGATTTCATCCTCGAGAAGCCGGAACGGTTCGCCCGCAAGATTGGTGACGCGCCCGCCCGCCTCGGTGACGAGAAGCGACCCGGCAGCTTTGTCCCAGGGATTAAGCTTGAGTTCCCAGAAACCCTCGAAGCGCCCCGAAGCCACCGAACAGAGGTCCAGGGCCGCCGAGCCGGCGCGCCGAATGCCGTGCGAAAGGAGCGTGAAGCGGAAATAGAACTGGATATTGAGGTCGTGGTTGTCAGCATAAGGCGGAAAACCCGTGGCCAGAAGGCTCTCCGAAAGGCTCGCCGATTTCGACACGGAAAGGCGCTGGCCGTTGAGAAAAGCCCCGGCGCCGCGTTCGGCGGTGAACAGCTCGTCGCGCGTGGGATCGTAAACCACGCCCGCAACCACTTCGCCGCGATGCGCCAAGCCCAGCGTGACACAGAAGACCGGAAAACCGTGGGCGAAATTCGTCGTGCCGTCCAGCGGATCAACGTACCAGCAATAATCGGCGTTGGTGCTGCGCCCCCCGCCTTCCTCGCCCACGATGTCGTGCTGGGGAAAACTGCTGCGCAGCCGCTTGACGATCATCGCTTCGGAACTGCGGTCGGCTTCCGTCACCAAGTCCGACCGGCGCTTGTAGAAAATCTCCTGCGGGTGCTTGAAGTGCTCGGAAAGCAGCCCTCCCGCTTCGCGGGCGATGTCAGTGGCGGTGGCAAGATAATCAGTCATGGATGACAAGAATCAACCCAGTCAGCGACGTGTCGGCTCCACCAGCACTCGCGTCTGGCCCTCACCTTCCGCCCAAACCGCGCCGTCGGCAAAGTGCTCCTTCTTCCAAATGGGCACGGTCTGTTTCAGCCGGTCGATAGCGAACTGGCAGGCCTCGAAGGCGGGGCGCCGGTGCGCTGCGGTGACAACGATGGCGACGCTGGTCTCCCCAATCTCCAGCCGGCCCAAGCGGTGAATCATCCCCACGCCATCAGTCGCGAACTTCTGCCGAGCCTCACTGCCGATTTCCTCCATCTTGCGGATGGCCATGGGTTCGTAGGCCTCGTACTCCAGGTACAAGGTCTTCCGCCCGTGCGAGTGGTCGCGGACAATACCTTCAAAAACCACCACCGCGCCGTCCGCCGGCGCTTTCAGTTGCTGCGCCAGTTCATGAGTGGGAATCGGATCGTGAGTGAGGCGGAAAAACTCCTCGCCAGCGCCGCCGCTTACCGGAGGCATAAACGCCACCTCATCGCCGTCTCGAAGCAACCGGGAGCGATCGACGATTTCCTCGTTCACCACCGCCAGCAGCGAGCCTGCCATCTCGCGGAGCCGCGGAAAACGGGCTTCGTAGCGGCGCCGCAGGTCGTCGAGATTCTCGCCCTCGGTGATCTCCGCCTGCTCGCTTTGAAAGCCGGTGAGGTCGTGCGTCAATCCGAAAAAGAGGACTTTGACTTTCATGGACGATGCGGCTCGAAACCCTTAGTGACCCCGCCCCACGGCGTCGGCGTCTTGCGGACGGCGCCGTTTGGAGGCCGCTTCCAGCGAATCATCAAGCTTCCGGAGCGCGCGACCCAAAGTCGCGGTTCCGCGGTCGATAGCAGCCTGAACCAGGTTGAGCTGCTCGGACGCCGTGGTCCAGTCCTTTTTACCGGCCGCCTCACGAATTCCGGGGAATACGACCGCAGCATAACCAGTATACACGCCGGGGGCGTAGAAGGCATGACGAAACCAAGCCCTTCCCGGTAATCCCTTGTCCAGCAAGAAGTTACGCTCAACCTCCAGCAGCTCGCCATTCACCGCGCTCAGGCCCTCAGGGTCGAGCCCCGGGACGAACTTCACTTCTCCGAGTTTCTTGCCGAGCGAACGCGCAGCCTCCGCAAAACGGGCAGCCGAAGCTCTGGTAGATTTCAGATGAAGCCTTCCGTAGTCGCCGTTCTTCTTCAATTCTCCATCCAGGTCATCCAGATACTTTTCCATGGCCTTCCCGTAGTCCTCATAATCGAAGGGCAGGACGTCGGCATCGGCCAGGCGGAGGGCCAGCGTCCCGTAAATCTGGGCGGCCAGCACACTGTAGCGGAACGTCGGGTCGCCAAAACTTTCCATCCAGAAAAAGTTGTCGGAGCTGGCGTGGTAGACCCCGTACGGACCGCCAAAACCGATGTCCAGAGAGGGTACGCCGAGGTGCTGCAGGAAAGGCGTGTAATCGGAGCCGCTACCCAGGTCGCCGACCCGCGGTCCAGCGGATACGGGAGCGGCCTTCTCGTCCGGTACGGTGATGGGAATTCCGCCCTCGTTCTTCACATGGCGGCTCTCTTCGGACCACAGCGACACGAGGTCACGCCCGGTCGCGGGGTCTTTGAATTCCCGCGTCACCTCGATGATCAAGCGCCGCAGCGAAGGGATGGCCGAGGCACTGAACCGCGTCCCCGAAACTCCGACGTCCATGTTCAGATAGGCTACCGCATTGCGGCCGAGGACTTCGGCGTGATCCTCTGCCCACTCGGTGGAGCCGAGCAAGCCGAATTCCTCCCCGTCCCAGCTGGCCAGGATAATCGTTCGTTTGGGTGTCCAGCCCTGCTTCAGGAGCTGACCCAGCCCGCGCGCCACGGCCAGCAGCGGCGCAGTTCCGCTGTTGGGGTCCACGGCGCCGTAAGTCCAGGCGTCGCGGTGATTGCCCACCACCACCCATCGGTCCGGCTGGACCGTGCCGGGAATCCGAGCCACGACGTTCCAGATGGGCCGGATCTCGAAATCCATTTCCAACTTCAAGTGGACCTTCGATGCGCCCGGCCCGACATGGTAAGTGAACGGCAACGCGCCCTGCCACTCCGCTGGAGCGACCGCCCCGCCGAGGTTTTCGAGAATTGGCGATGCATCGCGGTAGGAGATGGGGGTCGTAGGAATCTTGGGGAGGGTCTCGGCGTCCTCCGGCTTCAGGCGCTCCGCAGTCTGGGAAGCGGCAATCCCCGGGGTCAATGGGTCGCCCGCGTAGGAGGTCAAGTAAAGAATTGAGCCGCGCTGGACGCCGCTATCCGGCCGCCACGGGCCGCGGGGATAGACGTCGCCCCGGCGGTAGCCGTCGTCGGCCGGGTCCGAATAAATCAGCAAGCCCGCCGCGTGGTGCTGTTCCGCAACGTAAGCCTTGACGCCGCGAAAACACTTCCCGTAACGGACCATGACGATTTTGCCTGTGACATCAATCCCCAAATCTTTCAACCGGTCGTAATCCCGGGGAAGGCCGAAATTGGCGTAAACCACCTGCGCCGTCACGTCGCCGGAGGGCGAGTAGGCGTTGAAGGCGGGGACGACGGCCGAGTCCTGCGACTCCTTTTCACCGTCCCAGTTCTGCTCGGGCGTCGGCCCTTGGCGCTTGAAGGGTTCGACGAGATCCACCTTCACTTCTTTGGGCATGGGGAGCAACACGCGATATTCGGCGATGTCGGCGTCAAGCCCCGCTTCGCGGAACTGATCGAGGACGTATTGGGCGGTTCGGTAGTCCTCGGGCGTCCCCGCCACATGGGGTTCCCGGGTGAGGGCCCGCAAGTCCTCCCGAGCGCGATCGGGCGTGGGCACGGCGCGGAAGGTCGCCTCAGTCTGGGTCTGACGCGCCGCGGCCTCGGGAGAAAAGCCGCGAATCGTGACCTCCTGGTGGCCTCGCATCCCGCTCAGGCCGTGCCCGGCCACGGCCAGCAAACACACAAGCGTCTGGAGAACTCTCTTCATACCCTTGTCTTCATTCTTCGGCGCGCGCTGGAAAACAGATCATGCGCCGCGGGGGACGGCCCTGACGTCCCAAAAACGGCACTTCGTCTGGAAGAGATATGGCCTCTTCAAAGAAGTTGATGATTATACGCCGGAATCGACCTGACCCGAACCGCGTTGGGCGCGGACGGCTAGGCCTTCGCCGTCGCGTCGGACGAGAACGCTGCCACAAGGCGCGTTGTTCGAAGGCGCAGTATTAATCTTCCACGCGGATGCGGCGAAGCTCGGGCGCCCCGCGTCCCCCACGACGCAGACATTCGATGGTTTCGTCGAGAAGCGCGCGTCTATAGGCAAGCGGCACTTGCACGGCACGTCGTGCCCCTACAAGCCCCCAGGTTCGGCACTGGGTGCGCTCAGATGGGTGAGGAATGGCGGAGTCTGGACCGTCGCGGAAAAAGTCTAGATATTGAAGAACGCCAGGTAGGGCTCGCTGCGGATTTCGCGATGAAGCAGAAGAGCGAGTTCGCGCGCGTGGTAATCGCCCCACATCGAGGATTCGCCGCACGGAATCTTCCGACCGGGCGGAACGTGGTCCCAGCCGTTGGGGCGGTGGTAGACGGAATGGAGGATCAGGCCCTGGTGCGAGGGGTCTTGCGAAAGGTACGGCTCGTCGAACAAAGCGGCGGCGACGGTCAACGCCGCCTGCCGGTAGCGTTTGGCGTCCGCAGAGCGCTTCTTCCAGGTGGCGAGATAGGTCCCCAGCCGCCACAAGCCCTGCGCGGCAATTGTCGCGGCAGAGCTGTCCACCGGCTCCTGGTCGTTGAAGGGGTCGCTGGGCCGGTGGAGGTAGTCGCCGAGATTGGCGAGCTTTGGCGCGCCGGTATCCCAGAACGGGATGCCATCCTCGGGGGTTTGCGAGATGTAATAATCGCACGTCGCTTCGGCGGCGCGGAGCAACATCGTTTCGATCTTTTCCCGCCCTCCCAAGGGTTCGAGGTCCGCGTCAGAAACGGTCGTCAGGAATTCAAGTTCTTCGGCGGCGCCACACATCATCCAAGCCAGGCCACGAGTCCACGTGGTGAAGGGAGAATAGCCCTGCTGGGAATTCGGGCAGCGGTAAGTCCCGTTGTTGAAATTGAAGATCGACTCGTGGGCGACGCGTCCGCGCACGTCGTAGCTGTCGCGGCCCTCGCCGTAGTAAACGGAATACTCGGCGGTCACCGAGGCGTGGTGGACCAGCCGCTCGAGCAACGAGATCTGCTCGTCCGCCTCGCCCAGAAGCGCGTGCCCGAGCTGATGCGCCAAGGCGAGCGAACGCAGTGAGCGCATGGCATCCACAAAAAGGGAATGCGGGCCGTTGAAAGAATAGATGTATCCCCGCCCGTCGCGAAGCCGCGTCCAGCGCGCCGCCTGAACGGCTCCGCTCACCTTGAGCGCCAGCTCGCAGAGGTCCTTATCCGCCTCGCTTGCGCCAATCCTGTCTTCGCGAAGAAGGCGCAGCAGATTCCCGTACGTGCTGACGATATTGAATCCGTGGTCGTGCACGCCCACGTGCGAAATGTGGCGGGCCATGTGTTTCACGGTATTTCGCCGGCCGTATTCCAGAAACCGTTCGTCGTCCGTGGCATCGAATTGCAGCAACGCCGACCCAAACATGAACCCCTGTGTCCACTCCGTCCACCCGCGCGAGGTGTACTTTCCCTGCACGGTGAAGACCGGCGTTCCCTGTTTGGGATCCCAGGAGCTCTCCAGGAGACGGACCTTCTCCCCGGAAAGCTCAAAGAGGCGCTTCACCTTTGATTCAAGCGAATCCGCCGTTAGAGAAGAGTCGATACGCATGCTGGCTCAGAGTCGGCGCAAATGGAATCCGCCGTCGACGTTGATGACCTCGCCGGTGGAAAACGGAAGGCGCTCCTCGGCGATCGCCGCCACGGCGCGGCCCACGTCCTCGGGGGTTCCCCAGCGCTGGATGGGCGTCAGCCCGTCGGCGATCATCCGGTCGTACTTTTCTTTCACCGGCGCCGTCATGTCAGTCTTCACCACTCCCGGACGGACTTCGTAAACATTAATCCCAAACTCAGCCAAGCGAACGGCAAAAAGCGGCGTCAGCATGGAAAGCGCGGCCTTGCTCAGGCAATACTCGCCGCGATTCACGCTGGGCGCGTAAGCAGAGGCGGAGGAGATCGTCACAATCTTGGGCTTGCGTTTCCGCGACTGCAATTCTTCTGGGTTCGAAACCCAAAGGTTCGCCACCGCCTGGGTGAGGAAATACGGCCCTTTGGCGTTGACGGCGAGGAGATGGTCGAAACTCTCTTCGGTCGTTTGCAGAATGTCGGCGCGCACGCGCGGCGCGATTCCCGCGTTGTTGACGAGGAGATCGATCCAGCCGAAAAGCTTCGTGGCGAACTCGACGAGCCGCGCTCGGTCTTCGCGGCGCGAGATATCGGCTTGAACGATCTCAAACGCCGCTCCCGAGCCCGCAGGCGACTCCGCATCGCAAAGCTTCTTGCACTCTTCGGCCGCCGCGCGATTTCCCACGTAGTTGATCGCCACGCTGAAACCGCTGCGCGCCAGTTCCACGGCGATGCCGCGGCCGATGCCGCGCGAGGCGCCCGTCACCAGCGCCACTGGAGCAGGTTGAGACATGGGGGGCATTGTAGCCGTTCGAGTTGTCAGTTGTCAGCAGGCACTTGACATTTTGCCGTCGTGGGTCGTTAGTTGTGGGTGGTGGGTTGTTCTTTGTGGGTCGCGGATTGTTTGCTATGGGATTGGATGACCCAAGCTCTGAACAGCCCTCGAATCACGATAAACAACCTACAACCAACAACGAACAACCAACAGCCGTCTGTACAGAATGTGAAATCCAAATCCCCAGGAGCAATCATGAAATCCCATACCGAATACCTCTGGTTCAACACGAAAAAGCAGCGCGAGTTCATCAACATCACCGATGAAGTGGAGAAGGCTCTCGCCAAAGCCCAGATCAAGGAAGGGCTGGTGCTGGCCTCGGCGATGCACATCACCGCCGGGGTCTACATCAACGACGCCGAAGACGGACTGATCGCCGACATCGAAGAATGGCTCGAAAAGCTGGCGCCGTTTCGCGCCGACTATCGTCATCACCGCACGGGCGAAACCAACGGTGACGCGCACCTGAAAAACCTGATTGTCGGCCATCAAGTGCTGGTGCCCGTCACCAACGGGAAATTGGACCTCGGCCCCTGGCAGCAGGTCTACTACGCGGAGTTCGACGGCCAGCGGCGCAAGCGCGTGCTGATCAAAGTGATTGGCGAGTGAGGCCGCGAGCAGTCGGCGCGGTCCGATGGGTGCCTTTCCACGCTGAGTTAGCCGGGATTCCCAGGGGTGTTTGCCGCCGGCTTTTCGAAGAGCTTCATATCCACGGGCGGGTTGATTTCAACCTCTTTGACTTCTACTGACGATTCCCTCTCCCCGCCGCGGGTTCTCACTTCCTTGAAGGGAACGGAGAGTCCCTCGACGGATTCCCAATCGGAATAATCCACCACCTGCTCGCCGGGGCCTTCCGGTCCCGTTGACTGCGAAGTAGCGCGAACGATGCGGCCGGTTTGAGGGTCAATGAACCAGCGAACCTGAGCCCCGTCGGCGTTCACATCCAGGACTTCCGCTTCGACTTCTCCGATCTTTTCCGTTCCTCCGCCAGAGAAAACGAACTTCGGATCATCGGCATGCTGGGCCACAACAAGAGGCTCGCGTCTCATGTCACTCATCCCGTCGTCTTTCCGGGAGGCCGGCATGTCGCGCGTTCCCATGGGTGCCGCCATGAAGGCGTCAGTGGGGGTAAGGACCATGGCCATCTCCCCCATCGGAGTCATCATCTTTTGCCAGAGCCGGTCGGGCAGGACCCAAACCTTCTCGGCATCAACTGACATCTCCCCTTGCGGGGTATTGGCCAGGATGCTGACCTTCTGGCGAACCGATTTGACCGACCGAACCTTCTCCGCACCCCCCAGGCCCTCGATCACCTTGGCAAGCAGGGCCTTCCCCTCGGCGTTCGAAGCGACGGGCGCTTCCTTCGTGCTTCCCGGCGGGGGCGGAATCGAGATGTCGAGCGCGGTGACGGGGCCGAATGAGGAAAGCGGCCGGTCGAAATCCGCCGCCTTGCCGACCACCAGCACCGCCAGGCGGTCCTTGTGGTAGTAGTGGCGCGCCACCCGCGTCACGTCCGCTTGCGTCACCTTTTCGATTCCCGCGCGGTAACGCTCCAGGAAGTCCGCCGGATAGCCGAAGAATTCGTACGCCAGGCGCTCGCGCAGGACTTTTCCTTTCGAGTCGAAACGGAAGATGAAGGAGTTGAGGATGGAGTCCTTCGCCTTTTTCAGTTCATCCGGCGTGGCGGGATTCTTCTCCAGGTTGTCGAGCTCCTCGTAGAGCGCGTCGATAGCGGCGGCCGTCGTGCCGCTCTTGGTGCCCATCCCCAGTTGCAGCACGCCCGGATGGTCATAGCCCGTCCCGATGGTCCCGAAGACGTAATAGGCCAGGCCTTTCTTCGTACGGATATTCGAAATCAGGCGCGAGGCGAAGCTGCCACCGAAGAACTCGTTCAGGACTTCGATGGCGTAATAATCAGGATTGTCCTTGGTGGTTCCCAGGTCCACCATGCGGATGGTGCTTTGATTCACGTCTTCTTTCTCGACGAAATACATTCCCGGCTTCGGCGGCTGGAAAGCCTCCCGGGTCTTCTGCGCCGCCGGGCCCTTCGGCCAGGAGGCGAAAGCCTCCTGGAGCTTGGTTTCGATGGCGCTTGAATCGAAATCGCCCACCACGCCAAGGATGATGTTGTTGGGCGCAAGGTGAGATCGATGCCAGTTGAGCAGGTCGTCGCGAGTGACGGCCGCGACCGTGGCGTATTCGGCGACGCGCGCGTAAGGCGAATCCGCCCCGTACGCTAATTTCCTCGCCTCGCGCTGAGCGATGGCCCCCGGATCGTCATTGCGGCGCGAGATTTCGGTATTGAGCTGCCGCTTCGCCAGATCGATTTTGTCTTCGCGGAATGCGGGCTCCCGCAAGACCTCAACGAACACCTTGAACACGTCGTCAAAATCGCCCTTCATGCACGACCAGGAAACGCTTGTGGAATCGATATCCCCGCCGGTCTCGACCCGGGCGGCGCGGGCTTCCAGATAGTCGTCGAGCTCGTCTCCGGTCTTGCTCTTCGTGCCGCCCGTGCGCCAGACGTCCCCGTAGATATCGATCATTCCCACCTTATCGGCGGGCACTTCCTTGGACCCGCCGCGAATCAGCGCCGTCCCGTTGATCAGAGGCAGCTCGTGGTCCTCCTGAAGAAAAATCACCATGCCGTTGGGAAGCGCCACGCGCCTCGGCTGCTGGGGATGAAACTCCGGCAAAGCAGGAATGGGGATCTGCTTCCAGTTGTCGACCTGAGCACGGGCCCCGGGTGCCGGAGCGAGAAGGCCCAGAATGATCGCTAATAGAAAAAAGAGAGTCCTGCGCGTCTTCATTGCTCGGCCTCCTGTTGGACGCCACCCGCCATCTGCGTCGATTCAATCATCCCAATCGTCCTGTTCGACGCCGAGAAAGTCTGGTTGGCGACGCGGCGGATATCCTCCTTGGTGACCCCGTCAATGCGGTCGACCTGGTAGAAAAGCTCCCGCCAGTCACCGAAGAGCGCCTGCATGGTTCCCAGTTGCTGGGCCAGCCCCGCATTGCTTCCCAGGCGCCGTATGAGGTCCGCCTTGGTCCGGGTCTTGACCATCTTGAGCTCTTCGTCCGTGACATCTTGCGTCTTGAGCCTTTCGATCTCCGCGTGAATTCCGTCTCGGACCTCCTCCGGAGTGTGGCCGGGAGTCGAAAGGGCGTAAAAGACGAAAAGGTTGGGATACTTCGGCCCCGGGAAATCGTTGAAACCGCCGGCATCCGCCGCAATTTTCTTGTCCCGAACCAGCGCCCGGTAGAGCCGCGAGGTGCGGCCGTTGGAAAGCAAGTCCTGAAGCGCGTCGTAGACGGCCTCGTCTTTCCCCTTGGCGCTCGGCTTGTGGTAGCCCTCGATATACCAGGGCTGCGTCGTCTCCCTCAGGATGACCTCCCGCTCCGCGACCTGGGGCGGCTCGATCGTGCGGATGGGTTCTGGCTTCTGACCGGCGGGCAGCCGGCCGAGGTACTTCTCCACGATCGGCAGAACTTCACTCGCCTTGACGTCACCGACCACGGTAATCACCATGTCCGCCGGAACGTAGTAGCGGTGATAGAAGTTCATCGCGTCGGTTGCCGAAAATGCCTGCAAGTCAGAAGGCCAGCCCACCACCGGACGGCCGTAGGCGTGAGCGATAAATGCCGATCCCAAGAACTGCTCGATCAGGCGGCCCGTCGGCGAGCTATCCGTCCGCATGCGGCGCTCTTCAAACACCACGTCGCGTTCCCTGTAAAACTCCCGCATCACCGGATGAAGGAAGCGCTCGGATTCGAGGTAAGCCCAGAGCTCCAGGCGGTTCACGGGGAAAGAATAGTGGTAACCGGTCTCGTCCCAGGAAGTGAAGGCGTTGAGGCCCACACCGCCCTCCCGCTCGACAATTTCGTCGAATTCGTTCTTGACGACATACTTGTCGGCTTCCGCCATGGCGTCTTTCCAGGCTTTTTCGAGCTCCGCCACTTTCGTCTCGTCGCGCCCGGTCTCTCTGCGCCGCTCCCGGTCATAAGCGGCGTAGGCCTCCTCCACTTTCTCGAGCGCCACTTTTTCGGCGGCGTAGTCGGTGCTTCCGATCTTGTCCGTCCCCTTGAAGGCCATGTGCTCGAACATGTGGGCCAGGCCGGTAATCCCCGGAACCTCGCGGTCCGCCCCCACGTCCACGTGAGTGAAGAACGAGAACACCGGGGCTTCCGGCCGCTCGCAGATGAGGACCGTCAGACCGTTGTCGAGTACCTTGACCGTGACGCGCTTCTCGAACGAGGCCAGGTCCTGCGCGCTCGCCAGTGTGGCGAAAACCGCCACAAACACAACCGCCAGCAGGCAGTTCAATCGATGCTTCGTCATTGCAGACCGCTCCCCCAAGGCAGGTATCGTTGATAGCGAAAGCCATCCAGCCTGAAACAACTTAGACGCAAACTCAAGCCAAAAAGTTCCCTGCTGCGCTTGCGTTCCCCTTCTCCGCCACGCGGAGCGGCCCGCCAAGAATCCCTGTGAATAGGTTAGAATGCTTGGACGGGCCGCATTCCGAGGACCGGGCCGAAGGGTTGTCTCTTTCATGCCGCCTATTGTCGAGGTTAGGGATCTCTGCAAGAACTTCCGGACCTTCCGCCGCCGCGAAGGCGTGCTCGGCGCTTTGCAGAACCTCTTCGTGCGGGAATACGAGACCGTTCGCGCCGTGGACCACGTCAGCTTTTCGATCGAGCCGGGCGAGATGGTCGGCTACATCGGCGCGAACGGCGCCGGGAAATCCACCACCATCAAGATGCTCACCGGAATCCTGGTGCCCACAAGCGGCCACGTGGTTTCGAACGGCTACGTTCCCTACCGCGACCGCCGCGTCTATACCAAACGCATCGGCGTGGTCTTCGGCCAGCGGACGCAGCTCTGGTGGGACATCGCCGTCATCGAATCGTTCAAACTTCTCAAAGAGATTTACGAGATTCCCGCGTCCGACTACCGCCGGCGGCTGGATTTGTTTCTCGAAATTCTTAACCTGAAGGAATACCTCCACACGCCCGTGCGCAAGCTGAGTCTTGGCGAGCGCATGCGCTGCGACCTGGCAGCGTCGCTGCTGCACAATCCGCCGCTGCTCTTTCTCGACGAGCCTACCATCGGCCTGGACGTGGTGGCCAAGGACCGCATCCGCGAATTCCTCAAGGAGGTCAACCGCGTGGAGCGCACCACGGTGCTCCTCACCACGCACGACCTCTCCGATATCGAGGAGCTGTGCCGGCGCCTCATCATCATCGACAAGGGCGCGATTCTCTTTGACGGGCCTCTGGCGGAAATGAAGGCGCGGCTCACAAAATACAACCAGATAAAGTTCTTCCTCAAGGACCGCGCGCAGCTGGACCGCCTGCCGCTGGTGGCGAGGGACGGCATCTCCTGCGAGCCCGTCGACGAGCTCACCTACCTGATGCGCTTCGAGCGCGACAAGCACTCAAGCGCCGACGTCATCCGCAATCTCGTGAACACCCTCGAGGTGCGCGACATTCTGGTTGAAGAGGAGCCCATCGAGGACGTCGTCAAGCGAATCTATTTGAGCGGCGAGGTGGGCTAGTGGGAGCAGGGACGTTAACCGTCAATCCGCCGCCCTCCAACCCAGGCTCACTCCTGCGCGCGGCGCGCGTTTACGCCGAATTCGTGCGCGTGGGCTTTGTGAACACCCTCGCCTATCGCCTGCGCTATTACACAGGGATCGTCACCTACTTCATCTACGTCTCGGTCTACTACTTCATCTGGAAGGCTATCTACGAGCACTCGGCGGAAATCGAGGGTTTCGACTTCAGCCAGATTCTCACTTACATCGCCGTGGGCTGGATCATCCGCTCGTTCTACTTCAACAACATCGACCAGGAATTGGCTTACCAGGTGACCGAGGGCCGCCTGGCCATGGACCTCATCAAGCCCGTAAACACTCAATTGATGTACGTGGCGCAGGCGTTAGGAGAATCCCTGTTCCGCCTCGGACTTCTCACCGTTCCCACGGCGCTGATTCTGCTTCTGGTCTATCCGATTCGCCGGCCTTCGAGCGGACTGCACTTCGTGGGATTCTCCGCCAGCGTCGTCCTGAGTTTTTTCATTGTCGCGGGAATCAACTTCGCCATCGGCACGTTTGCCATCCGGCTGAAATCCATCCTGGGATTGCTGCGCGCCAAATACTTCCTGCTGGAGCTTTTTTCCGGCCTCCTGCTCCCGATTTCGTTTTTCCCCGAGATTCTCCAGAAGATCCTGAATTATCTTCCCTTCCAGTACATCAGCTACATCCCCGTGCTGATTTATCTGGGCAAACTCAACGGGCTGGAAATTCTTCGCGCCCTGGGAATTCAAGTCTTCTGGGTCTTCGCGCTGTTCGCCCTCGGCGACGCGCTGTGGAGGTGGTCGAGCCGCAAGATCACCATCCAAGGAGGGTAAAGAGCAGTAGGCAGCAAGCGGAGCAAAACGTGATATCGTTTCGAGTCATCCAATTCCAGAATCAAACAGAAGCTACTACCTACGGGAGATCACACAAATGAAAATACGCATGCTCTACTTGCTGCTGTTGACCCTCGTAGCGATGCCCGTTCTTGCCGCCGAGGAAGCTCCGCCGACCCTGGCGATTGGCGCGAAGGCCCCGGATTTTTGCCTCCCGGGCATCGACGACCAGACTCACTGCCTGAAGGATTACGCTGCGAGCAAGGTCTTGGTGATCGTTTTCACCTGCAACCACTGCCCGACGGCGCAGCTCTATGAGAGCCGGATCAAGAAGCTCGCCTCTGATTACCGCGACCGCGGCGTGGAACTGGTCGCCATCGAGCCCAATGACCCCCATGCCGTGCGTCTGGACGAGATGGGCTATACCGACGTCGGCGATTCATTTGCCGAGATGAAGATTCGAGCGGGGCATCGTCAATTCAATTTTCCCTATCTCGACGACGGCGAAACACAGAAGGTCGCGCATGCCTATGGGCCGACCGCCACACCCCACGTCTTCGTTTTCGATTCCGAACGCCGCCTGCGCTACGAAGGACGCTTGGACAACAATCCTCGCGAACAGTATGCGAACCGGCACGACGCTCGCGATGCCATCGAGGCCGTCCTGGCCGGCCAGCCGGTTGCGGTCACGAAAACGCCTTCGTTCGGTTGCTCCATCAAATGGGCGTACAAAGGGGAAGGCCGCAAAGAGGAATTGGCTGATATCGAGCGCGAGCCCGTCACCGTGCAGCTCGCCGGCGCCGACGACCTCCGGGCGTTGCGCAAGAATTCCACGGGCAAACTCCTCCTGGTGAATTTTTGGGCGACGTGGTGCGGGCCTTGCGTCAAAGAGTTCCCGGAGTTTCAGGCCATGTATCGCATGTATCGACATCGGCCCTTCGACCTGGTCACGGTGAGCGCCAATTACCCCGACGCGCAGGCGGCCGTTTTGCGTGCGCTCAAGGAGCAGCACGCTTCCAGCAGGAATCTGCTCTTCGGCTCGATGGATATCTACAATCTGATGGCGGCGTTTGACGCGGATTGGAACGCCGCCGTGCCGTATACCATGCTCATCCTCCCCAACGGTGAGATCGCGTACAAACACCAGGGGGAGATCGATCCGCTGGAATTGCGGCGAATGATCATCGCCAACCTCCCGGATGACGACTACATCGGTCACCAGGCGTTGTGGCAGACGAAGTAGCGGGCGCGGAGGACCTCGACGCAACGTGAAAAGACACCTCAGACTTTTCCTGCTCTATTTCGCCCAATACGCCAAGGTGCGCATGGCGTACAAGGCGGATTTCATCATCGCTTTCTTCTCCTCGATGGCCGCCACGGTTTTCGGTTTTGGGTTTGTCCTCGTACTTTTCTCCAAGATTCCCAAGCTTCAGGACTGGTCATTCTACGAAATCCTCTTCCTTTACGGCTTCTCGCTCATCCCGCTGGGCTTTTTCAACGTCATCAGTTGGAACCTCTACGAATTCGGCGACATTTACATCATTCAAGGCCGCTTCGACCGCATCCTGCTCCGGCCCGTGGATTCGCTCTTTCAAGTTCTATTCGAAAAATTCCGCCTGGAGTCTTTGCAGGAAGTTGTCACCGGCGTCCTGGTGGTTTCGATTTGCGTCCGGCGCCTGGGTTTGCCCTGGCAATCGGTGGACTATTTCACCTTTCTTCTGATGGTGGCCTGCGGCGCGCTCATCTATCTTTCCGTATTTCTCATTCTCACTTCCGTAGCCTTCTGGTTTGAGGACCGCGTGGGCATTGTCCCGCCGGTTTTCAACATGCTCACCTTCGGCCGCTACCCGCTGACCATCTACAACGTCTTCATTCAATTCCTGCTGAGTTGGATCATTCCTTTCGGCTTTGCTTCGTTCTATCCGACCACCCATTTTCTCGGGCGGGGAACCTTCGAACCGTACTTCCGGCTCGTCCCGCTGGTGGGTGCGGGATTCTTCCTGCTCGCGCTGTTTATTTGGAAAAAAGGAGTCCGGAATTACAGCAGCACGGGATCGTAGGAGTGAACCGCGAGGCGTGAGCGGCTAAAGATCGCGGCCCTTGTCGATGACCATCTCCGATAGCTCGAATCTCGTCTTGAGTTTCAGGTCGCCGGCTTTACAGACGAAGTTAACGGATAGGTCGCGGTCGGAAATGAGCGTTTCGCCATTCATTTCGAGGGGAAAACTGTAGCGCACGGCGATGATCTTGCCCTCCGAATTCCACAATTTCTCGACCTTGACGGGCTGAACGTTCTCCTTCGACTCCCGCAAGCGCAGGTAAGCCGCCTCCTGCAATTCCCTCTCGCTGTAAGCGTCAAACGCCGTCAAGTCGTAGCCGCTGACCGTGAGGAAATATCTGTCGAGCGCCGGAGGCTCCCGATCTTCCCCGCCCTGCCCCTGCAAGCCGCGGTAGTGGGCGCCCGCCCGGCGGACGATTTTCGAGGACGACCACTCGATGTAGTACGCCGTCTCCGCCGGAACACCGTTGCTGCCGAACCGCGGCTCAACCTTGATTCCTTCGGCGCTGGAAGGCTTGCGCTGAGTTTCGCGCGCTGGGGCGGGAAAGCTCGCCGGCTGCGTCGGTAAGGGCCCCCCGGTCACGATGACCTGGTGTACCCAGGGAGAATCGCGGAAGAATTCCTGTGTTTCTTCGCGCGTCCATTCCTCGACGGGCTTGCCCTGCCAGACCTCCGTAGCCCTCGCCAGGCTCGGCAGGGCGACGAATGCCAGGAGTATCAAGAGCCGATTCCGCATGGTTGGGACCTAGGCAGCGAGAGCCCGGCTTTCTCTTCCCCCAGTGTATCAGGATGAAGCGCCCGCCTCAAACCCATCGGACGCCGGCCGCAATTCTCCCGGGAGGTCTCCCTCCGGCCGATCACATCGCCAAGACTTCGTCGTAAACCCCGCAGGTGAGCTCCGCCGTGCGCCGCCAGGGAAACTCCCCTGCCCGCTTGCGTCCGAGCTCGATCAGGCCTCCCCGGAGCGAATCATCTTCGACGGCGCTCAAAACTTTTTCGGCAATGTCCGTGGGGTCGTGCGGGTCGACGTAGAGGACTGCGTCGCCGCCCACCTCCGGCAGGGACGATGCCCGCGAGGCGACCACCGGCAGCCCGTAGGCCATCGCTTCGAGCACCGGCAGTCCGAATCCCTCTTCAAAGGAAGGAAACAGGAAGACATTCGCGGCCTGATAGAGAACCGGAATTCGCTGAGCGCCGACATGACCCAGAGCCACAACGCGCGATTCCAAACCTTCCTTGCGGATGGAATCGTGGATCGCTTCGCTGCCGTGGCCGTCGCCGCCGGCAAGAACCAGCCGGTAATGCGCTGGAAGGTTCGCCAGGGCGCGCAGAGCATTGATGGTGTTCTTGCGCGTCTGCAACACGCCGACACTCAAGACCATCTCGTTACCTTTTCCCACCCATCGCTCCCGCTCCGCCAGACGCTCTTCGGGGGTCATCGAGCCGGCGGGCAAATCCACGCCCTCGGGGATGACGCGAATCTTCTCTCGGGGCGTCCCGGCGTGCTTTACCAGTTGCTCCGCCGTGTACTGAGAAGGAGTGATGATGCGTTCCGCGCGCTCCGCCACCTCCAGCAGAAGCGCTCCGAACTTGCGCTGAAATTCCGGGGTCGAGTAGTCCCGACCGGTAAGCGGAAAGATATCGTGAATGGTGACGATTTCCTTCCGGAAGTGAAATGCCGGAGGACGCTGCGCCAGGCTGTGAAACACCTCCGCCTGCCAGGGAAGCCAGAAAGTGAAGGGCTCCTGAAAAAGGCGGACGGAAAACGTCGGGCCGCGCGACCCCGGATGCGTCTGCGGCCGCAGAAACTCGCGCCGCCGGCCGAATCGCGAAAGGCGGTAGCAGAGCAGGAAGCGGTGCGGCGTCTCCAGCCCGGCGAGGGATTCAATCAACTTGCGGGAATAGACTGCAATGCCGGAAGGATTGGGATCAAGCGCGTACGTGGCGTCGATGGCGATGGCGGGCATTGGAGGAAAGTCGAGAGTTCAGAGTTGAGGGTGGTCGAGTAGCGCAGTCCCGCAGAGCGGGACTGCGGCTTGTTCCCCATGATTTCGAGCCCGTCAGCCGACGGGCTGACGGATTACAAATCAACGTTGCGCTGCTTGATTCATTTAGGCCCCATCTTGCTGACAAGGGGGAAACGCTCCGGATGCTCGATCGATTCCACGGCGAGGTCCACATCAAGTTCGGGCCAGTACAAATGACGCGGATGCGGAAGCTCCACATTCAGCAGTTTTCCGACGGGAACATCCCGGAACCAGGGAAACTCCTCAAAAGGCAGGAAAAGTTCGCGCCCCTCGAGGAGCAGCCAGAATCCATGCTTCGAGATGTTGGTGACTTCAACTTCTGAAATGTCCTTTCCAGGCTGCGCGGATTTCATCTTCGTGCTCCTCGATCAGGCGGCGTGCGGTGTTCAGCTGCCGCGCCGTCAAACCGTAGTTTTGAGCCAACTCGATCTTCGGTTCTATCCAGAACTTGGCTTCCCCGCCCGACCGGTAGACGTGGACGTGTATTCGCGGCTCCTCGCGCGAAAAGAAATAGAAGCGAAAGCCACCGTGCCGGAAGATCGTTGGACTCACGACCAGGAATCATACCATTTTGCCCGTGAGAAAGCGGCGAGATGGTAGCCACGGCACCGCTCTCCTGCCGCGGGCTCTTATCTTTTGCCAATTTAGGAAGCCACCGGATATAAACCGTCCTTGGCTACCCGCTGCCTAGCTGTAGCGGCACTCGGCGCCTGCCCTGGCACGCCGGGGAGCGCCGGAAAATCCGCCGGTCATCCCGGCAACAAGCATCGGGACAGGTAGACCGGCGCTACAGCTATTGGCTCTCAACTTTCAACTCTCAACTTTCAACTCTCAACTCTTAACCCTCAACTCCCAACTTGGTCATGCCTGGGCCGGCGTCCCCTTGGATTCTTCCTCGATTCCATATTCCTTCAACTTCCGATAGATGGTGGTTTTGCCGATACCGAGGAGCTTGGCGGCTCGGACGCGGTCGCCTCGCGCCGCCTCCAGCGCCTGGAGGATGGCCTTGCGCTCGAGCTCCTTGAGGGAAAGAACATCACCGCCTGTGGCCTCGCGCCCCACGCGGTAGAGCAGATTGGAAGGCAGGTCGCGAACTTGGACCAGCGGGCCCGAGCCCAGCGCCAAGGCGCGCTGGATGCAGTTCTCGAGCTCGCGGACGTTCCCCGGCCAGTCATAGCTCATGAGCCGCGACATGGCCTCGTAGGAAATTCCCGTTGTCGCGCTCTCGCCGGCGCCGTACCGGTCCATGAAGTAATGCGCCAGGGCGGGAATATCGCTTTTACGCTCGCGCAGCGGCGGGATCCTGATCGAGACGACGTGCAGGCGGAAGTAGAGGTCTTTGCGGAACGTGCCGCGCTTGATGGCGGCTTCCAGGTCCTGATTGGTGGCGACGATGATTCGCGCGTCCAGGCGGGTGCGTTGATTGGTGCCCAGCGGCTTGATCTCGCGCTCCTGAAGCGCGCGCAGCAGTTTGACCTGCAGCTCGACGGGCAATTCCGCGATTTCATCCAGAAAGACGGTCCCCCCCCGGGCCGTGGCCAATAGGCCGGGGCGGGTCTGGGTGGCGCCGGTGAAGGCGCCGCGGACGTGCCCAAACAGTTCGCTTTCGATCAGCGTCGGCGTCAACCCGCCGCAGTCGACGGGGACAAAGGGCTTGTCGCGCCAGGGACTGTAGTTGTGAACGGCGCGGGCGACGAGCTCTTTTCCCGTACCGCTCTCTCCCAGCACCAGCACGGGATGCCGCTTGGGCGCGACCTTGAGGATCAGGCGATAAATCTTCTGCATCTTCGCCGAGGTGCCGATCAGATTGCCGAAGCCTTCGTGGACCTTCACCTGTTCGCGCAGGAGATTAATCTCCGCCGCCAGCGATTGCTTTTCCACCAGACGCCGGAAGAGGTTTTGAAGCCCGTCGGCCTTAAAGGGTTTGGTGATGTAGTCGTAGGCGCCCAGCTTGGTGGCTTCGACGGCGGAGGGAATGGAGCCATACCCGGTCATCATCACCACGTCCACATCCGGGTATTCGTGGGTGACGATTTTCAGGAGCTCCAGGCCGCTCATGCCGGGCATGACGAGGTCAGCCAGAACGATATCCGTCCGGCCGCCTTCCAGGATGGCGAGCGCCTCGCGCCCCGTGCTGGCGGACTGCACTTCCAGCCCCATGTCGTGCAGGACGTCGGCGCAGAAATGGCGCGCGGTCTCTTCGTCGTCTACAACCAGAACGCTCGTGGGAATGGTGGGTCGAGAGGCCATTGTTTCGAGGGAAGTATAGTCCAGGGGTAGTAACTTTGGAAAGCGGAGAAAGCTCTTGTAGCGGCGGCGTCCTCGCCGTCGCCCGCGCCTGTTCTCTTGTAGCGCAACGCTCGTTGTTTAGCGTTGCGGTTGTTGATTCCCGGAAAAAGCCGCAATCCGTCGGCTGACGGATTGCGCTACGCGAAAGACGCCCCCCGGGCCGTCTCTACATTCGATTTCCCCGCCGGCGTATACCCTTTGATTTATAATCTCTGCTGGACCCTTCAAACCACCCTCGCGAGAGGATCCCGGTAGACGCCGTTTGTTCGCCGTATGAATTAACGGTAGCTGGTGCAGATCCTTGGTCTGCGCCAGCCGGCGGTTGCAGGAGGTTTTCTATGGTGCCCCGTGTGATATTTAGTTTGTTCTGCTTGTTATTCTGTGAGACGGTATTCGCGCAACAAGGCGATCAGTGCCAAGTCTATTTGCTCGATGTTGAGGCCGGACGTGCAGCTCTTGAGGAATACTTCAAATCCCACGACCAACAACAGGTGAAGGATACTCCAGACCCGGAAAACACCCTCGGGACGTTTTCAGCAGAAGTCGGCGAAGAGAAGCTAACCACCAGGCATTTTCCCATTCCACAAACCAAACTGGTCGTAACTGCAGGTGTTTTTTACACGGATGAATCCATGATACTTCAGAAGAAGGGGGCAAAGACGCCCACATACGAATCGATTGTTCTCGTAATAGCACTATCAGAGAGGGAAATGGACAACCCGTACGACGTCGCTGATAACGCCATAGCAGAAACCACGTACACTGAAGATACGCTTGGGGCCAAGGTGAGCAAGCGCATCATGATCAATGGTAAACCGTTCGAGCTCGGCATGGATTGCCACTGCAACGGCAGCACTCCCCCGCAAGAGACCCGCGAAACGCGCAAGTAGCGGGTAGCACAGAGCAAGGTAGAGCAGAGTTTCGCGTCTCAGAAACTCTGCGGCTTTGCTGGTCGGAAGAACCGTCCGTCAGCCCTCGGCCCCGGCCGGGGCGGGGCTGACGGATTCGAAAAAGCCGAACTCTACGCTATCCGCCTCCGTGGATCTCATCCACGGCTACTCAGGTTGGCAGCCACGGTCAGTCCCGCAGGGCGGGATGACCGTGGGGTTTTTTCCTTCGGCGAATCCGTCAGATGACGGATCAATCCAAACTGCGAATTGACCGTGGCGACCTGCAATACGGAGATCCGTCCCGCTGAGAAAGCTATTCCTTGTCTTTGCCCTTGCCTTGCTCCACGGCTTTCTCCGCCTTCTTGGCCATCTTGGTCTTCTGGGCTTTCTTCTCCATATTGGCTTCGCTGGTTTCCTTGCCCTTCGCTTCGTGGCCTGCCTCGGCGTTCATCGCTTTGACTTCTTCGGCCCGCTCGGTACCTCTGACCTCGCCGCCTTTGTTCGACCGTTCGTCGGCCGTCGAAGCCTGCGAGGAATCCTTCTTGCTCTGCGCCGCGGCGCTCTGGCCTTTCCCTTTTCCGCCTCCGCCCTTCTGCGCCCACGCCGGCGTTACGAACAGCGCGAACACAAAGAGCGACAAAAAAGAAGATACAGCGTTTTCTTTATCGAATCCTCCTGCAAGATAAGTCTTCCGGTTCCCTGTTCGAGAGCTTCCCCCTCCCCGCGGTCGTCTGATTGTAAGCCCTGAATCAAATCCGCGGAACGGGTCAGATTGCTGTAGCGGCGCTCGGCGCCTGCCCCCCGGCAGGCCGGGGGGAGCGCCGGAGGTCCTCGAGAATTCAGGTTCGGCGGTCGGAGACCGCCGCTACAAAAAACCAGACTGGCCCACCACGCACGGTTCCGAAACTTGGCAATCGAATTGCCGTAAGGCTTTCAGCGGAATCGGCTGAATCACAAGAAGATAAGGCAGTTACTTCTATGGGCGGGGTCACCGGGGAATGCAAATCTTACACACCTCCAGGTCAAAGCTCCCGGTTTAAGCCCCGCGAGCGGCAATGTACTATAATCATCCGGAACGGAGGGACGGACTTGGCATTCAAGGGCATCCGGGTTTTGGTGGTGGAAGACGAGGAGAATGAGCGCCAGGGGCTGGCCGAGCTGCTTCGCGCCTGGGGTTATCAGACGGAGACGGCGGCCGACGGCGCCGACGCCTTGGAGAGGATCGCCGTGTTCGATCCCGCCGTCGTGCTCTCCGACCTCCGCATGCCGAAGATGGGAGGCATGGACCTGCTGAAACAGCTTCACGAAACCCAGCCGGGCGTCAGCTTCATCATGCTCACCGGCCAGGGGAGCATCGAGGAGGCCGTGGAGGCGACGAAGCTCGGAGCGTTCAACTTCCTCGAAAAGCCGCTGGACCCCAAGCGGCTGAACATCGAGCTGCGGAACTGCGTCGAAAGGCTGGAAAGCCGTAAGCAATTGGAGATCGCCAACCGGCGCCTCCGCGACCTGGGAATCCTCGGACACCTCGTGGGGCGATCGAAAAAAATGCAGGAGGTGATGGCGCTGATCGCGCTGGTGGCGCCCACCCGCGCCTCCGTGCTGATTACCGGCGAAAGTGGAACGGGCAAGGAATTGGCCGCACGCACGCTGCACGAGCTCAGCCCGCGCGCCCCAAAGCCCTTTGTCGCCGTCAACTGCGCGGCGATTCCTGAGACCCTGATGGAGAGCGAGATTTTCGGCCACGAAAAGGGCTCCTTCACCGGAGCCGTGGAGCGCCGCGTCGGCTGCTTCGAGCTGGCCGACGGCGGGACTCTGCTACTGGACGAAATCGGCGAGATGCCCGTGGGCACGCAGGCCAAGCTGCTGCGCGTGCTGGAAGATTCCAAGGTCCGGCGGCTGGGGAGCAAGTCGGAGATTTCCGTCGACGTGCGCGTTCTGGCCTCCACCAACAAGATTCCTGAAGACGCCGTGACCAAGGGTGAGCTCCGCAACGACCTCTACTTCCGGCTCAACGTGGTTCGCGTCGCGGTTCCGCCGCTGCGCGAGCGCTTGGAAGACCTCGAAGACCTCACCGCGCCGCTCCTCGAAGAATTGAATCGCAAGCACAACCGCAACGTGAAAGCCGTGGCTCCCGAAATCCTGGATCAGTTCCGGCACTATTCCTGGCCCGGAAACGTTCGAGAGTTGCGGAACATGCTGGAGCGCGCCCTGGTGATCTGCGCCGGGGAGGTCCTGACGCGCAAGGACCTCTCCCCGGAATTCGGCCGCGGCGCGCCCGCCGTCGCCGACGACGGCTCGCAGTTGCGCTCCGGCATGACCGTAGCGGAGGCGGAACGGCGGCTCATCCTTAAGACGCTGGCTTCGACCCATAACAATAAGACGCGCGCGGCGGAAATGCTGGGCATCAGCCTCAAGACCCTTCACAACAAGCTCAAGGAGTATGAGACTCAGCCTCAAAGCTAAGCTTACGGCGCTCATTTCCTTCCTGGTCTGGACGGTCGTCCTCGCCATCTCAACGCTCTACCTCTCCAGCCTGACCCGCCAGGCGCTGGCCGAAGTCGAAAGCCGCGGCCAGTACGTCGCCAACGAGATTTACCACCACGCCCGCACGGTGCTGGCCGAGGGCCGCATGCCGCCCGGCTCCGATCCCGCGGACCCGGCGGAGCTCCGCCGGTTCGTCCAGTCAACCCTCGCCGGCGACCGCGGATTGAAGTCGCTGATCGAATCCGCCATCGGCTACGCGCCGACCATCTACTACGTCACCATCACCGACTCCACGCAGGTGGTGATGGTCCATAACGATCCGGAGGAAATCGGCAGGGTCTTTGTACCCGCACCCCCGTTCGGCAGGCTGGTGCGGGCCGGACTCGTCGATCAACTGCATGTTATCTATGGACCGCCGCGGGAATACGAGCTGGTCCTTCCCCTGGATATGGGAGGCCGCCCCCTGGGCGATATTCGCGTCGGAGTTTCCACGCTGTTCCTGCGCAACCAGGTGACGCCCGAGTTGCGGACCGCGCTGGTCCTTTCGGGCCTGGCGATCCTTCTGGCGACGGTTTCCGCGGGCCTGCTCTCTTTCCGCTTGCTGCGCCCCCTCGAAACCATTTCGCAGAGCGTCGAGCAGATGACGCGCGGCGAGTTCCTGACGCAATTGCGGCTCAATCGGAAAGACGAATGGGGCGTCCTTTCATCCAGGCTCAACCTTCTCGGCGAACAAATCCGCGGAGAGAAGGCGGCGTTCGTCGCCCTGAAAGACAACCTCGATCAGCTTCTGGCGGACCTCACCGACGGGTTGATGCTCTTCGACAAGCAGGACCGCCTGGTGCTGGCCACGCCCGCCGTGTCTCGCTTCCTCAACCGGCCCCTGGATATGGCGAAACCCCTGCGCGCCCAGGACGTCTTCGCGGCGGACACCGGGCTCGACCGCCTCCTGCGAGAGGCGTTTCGCACACGACGATCGCTGCCCTGGCAGTTGGTGGAGACAGCCGGGGAGAGTGAAATCCCACGCGTCATCGCCAGCATTCAGTTTGTGGAGGCGGAAGGCGAGCGGGTGGGAAGCCTGGTGACATTGCGCGACGCGACGACGCGCGCTGAATTGGAGAAAGAGATCGACGTCGCCACCAAGCTGGCGGCGATGGGAAGGCTCACCTCCGGGGTCGCGCACGAAGTCAGGAACCCGCTGAACGCCATGGTACTGCAGATCGAACTTCTGAAGTCCAAGCTCCAGGACCAGGGCGAGCACGTCAAGCCGCAATTGGAGATCCTCTCGGCGGAGATTCGCCGCCTCGACCGCGTGGTGAGGACTTTTCTCGACTTCACGCGCCCCATGGAATTACGCCCCGCGGAAACCGATCTGCCCGCTTTGATTCGCGAGGTCTTCACGCTGGCGGAACCGCAGGCCCGGCAGAATAGCGTGCAGCTCCTGCTCGAGCCCGACGGCTCCTTGCCGCCCGTGCGGGTTGACCGGGACCTGGTGAAACAAGCCCTGCTAAATTTGGTTCTGAACGGCTGCCAAGCCATGCCCTCCGGCGGGGATTTGAAGGTGAAACACCAGGCCTTCCCTCATCACGTCGAGTTGGAGATCACCGACCAGGGAGTGGGGATTCCGTCGGAAGCGCGGAAGAATATCTTCTCCCTCTACTTCAGCACCAAGCCCGGCGGCAGCGGCATGGGATTGGCCATGGCGTACCGCATCATTCAACTTCACAATGGCTCCATCGACTTCTCGAGCGAAGTGAATCGAGGAACGACGTTTCGCGTCTCGCTGCCGCGGTAGGGATCATCTCAGGCTCCGTATTCATTCCCTCCGCTCGGGCGCGAAATCCCCCCGGACCTGTTGCACTTCCAAAACATTTCCGGTAGAGCTAAGATGTGCTCGTGCTGAAGAAGTCAGGGTGGCCTGCCGTCCTGATGAGCCGGATGACCCGGGGGTTCCCGAGCGCTGTCCCACCTAGCCTCTGAAGGAGGACTTATGCCCTTCAAGCGAATAAAACGGTTCCTGTTTGGGCCCACTCCGCGGATCCCGCGCGAGGAGGCCATGAAGGTCTTCAAGAGGGATCATTTCAAATGCCAGTATTGCGGTCTGGACGGGCTGCACCATTTCAATAACTGGCTTGTTCTGACGATTGACCACGTTCATCCCCATGCGCGGGGAGGAGCGCGAAGTCTGGACAACCTGGTGACCGCTTGCCAGCCCTGCAACGTCATCAAGGGGAAGCGGCACTTCGCCTCGCGTGATGACGCCAAGAAATACGTCCTGGCAAAACGCGAAGAATGGCGCGAGCAGTACCACGCCACGGTGAAGGCCGCAGAGACCGCGGCGGCGTCGCACTGAGACCCGGTGCGCGACAATTAAACGCCCCGAGGCGGCGGCAAGGCAGTTTGAAACCACCAAGAACCGGATCGAGGCGTGTTTCTTTGAATGACGTTTCCCGGCCTCGACGCTCCGATGGGGCTGATGAGAGGGGACGGGAATTCTTCCCCGCGCGCAGACCCCGGGCTCGTCCGGCGGAGAGGGTTCCTTGAGCGGTCCACCTCAGAAACTCCCCCGGCAAGCGCCGGAGGTGATCCGTGTGCCCGTCTTCGACGGCGTCTCGCCGGTGCGGGCGCTGGAATTCGCCTTCTACGACACCCTGCGTCTGCTCTTCAGCCCATTCGAGGGGCGCCGCTGGGTCAAGCTCAGCGTGGTCTGTTTGTTTCTGGGAGGCGGCACGACCTCCGCGGCATTTCATTGGAGCCTCGGGACGCTCCCTGCCGAAGTCGGGTTCCAGGAGGCGGTCAGCGACCTTGTCGATTTCATCGCCGGCAATCCTTTACTGATTCTTTCCATTATCCTCTTGGGCCTCGGACTCAGTCTGATCCTGTTCTACCTTCGCGCCGTTTTTCGCTTCGTCCTGATCGACAGCATTATCCGAGAAGAAGTGTCAGTGCGGAAGGCGGCACGCGCGCTCCGCCGTCCTGCCCACTCCTATTTTTTTTGGCTCCTGGGCATTCTGGTGGTGGTGGGGATACTCCTCGGCACGGGAGCCCTACTTGCCCTGCCCCATCTGCGCACGGCGGCGGCCGCCGGGACCGGCTCCGTGGTCTTTGTAGCCTTGCTCGCCGGCATCTTCCTGGCCGAAATCGGGATGGGCCTGTTGGTCGCCTTAGTTGTCACGCTCACGGACGATCTGGTCGCGCCCATCATGTATGCGGAAAGACAACGCTTCTCCACCGCTTGGAAAACGGTCTGGACACACTTTCGAGCCGAGCCGCGGACCTTCGGGTTGTATGTTCTTCTCCGATTCTTCATGGCCGTGGCGGTGGGAGCCGCCGTTTTGCTTTTTCTATTTCCGGCTCTCGTCGCCGTCTTTTCCGGCGCCATCATCAGCGGCGCACTCGTCGTCCTGACCCTGCGGCTGGTGGGCGTGGCCTGGGTTTGGAATCCTCTCACCTTGTTTCTGGCATCCCTCGGACTGCTCCTGCTGATGAGCGCGCTGCTGCTCCTCATGAGTGTGGTGGGAATGCCCGGCCAAGTCTTTCTCCAGGATATGGGAATCCGATTCATCGGCTCGCGCGTGCCGTCACTGGGC
>DATKYV010000213.1:0-14130 GCA_035528275.1 Terriglobia bacterium
GAACGTCGAATTCCGCAAGGGTGACATCGAGAACCTTCCCGTCGAGTCGGGCACGGTAGACCGAATCATCTCGAACTGTGTCATCAACCTGGCACCCGACAAAGCAAAAGTCTTCGCCGAGGCGCACCGGGTGCTGAAGCCTGGCGGAGCATTCACGGTTTCCGACATCGTCTCACTCGGGAATGTTCCCAATGCCGTCCGGGCGGACCTGGAAAAGTGGGCTGGCTGCACGGCCGGTGCGATGGACAAGGAGAGATATCTGGACGTCATCCGCTCCGCGGGGTTCGGCGAGGTCTCGGTGATCAAAGAGGTCGTCTACGACTATCAACGCGGCGCGGATTACGGCTTTGCGAGCGTCACCGTGCGGGCAGTGAAGTGATGGCCGGAAGGACGGCATCCGGCCGCCCCTTCCCGACTGCGCGGGAGTGACCCGTAAAGGCCGATTTTCCGCTCGACCTCAGTAGCTGTCGTTGGGCCCGAGGCGGGAAGCCGATTCGCGCGTTGCGTCATGCTGAACGACGAGCTCGCGCGTGAGTTGATAGTTCAGTTGCGTGCCCGAGGGCAAGGTCAGGTCCTCGCCACGGCGGCGCAGGCGGTCGGCCAAGCCGACTACACCGCCCACCGTCGCTCCCACCACGGTGCCATGAAGCCCGCCGAAGATCGTGCCCACCACGCCTCCCGCGGCCATGCCCCCGCCGATTTCCTTCAGGTCGGCCCGGCGCGAATTGGGGCCTTTGATTTTGCCTTCTTCGTCGACCACTTGAGCGCCCTCCGCGCCATAAGCATTCAGCAGCACGGCGCTCACGTCCATAGTGCGGCCGTCGGTAAAAGTGATCTTTTCCGCCGACAAGCGCATTTCGCCCACGCCCTTGATGCGCCCGGGGCGGCGCATGCGCAGGATGTGCCCTTCGACGATGGCGCCCACCGGGATCACCTGCCGTCCGTTAATCACCACGGCTTCGGTAACCGTGGCGGTGAACGGATCTCCCTGGTAGTTCAGCTTTGTACTGAGGGTCTGAAGGAGCCGGCAGTTGACGACCGTGCCGGCAGGAATGGCGATACTCTCCGCCCACGCCAGCGGCACGCTCAACAGGATGGTCAATGCAACCCAAAACGCCCGTTTCACCATGACTGGAATACCTCCAAGGGTTTTCCCCATGGCCGGACCCTGGCGCATTGTCCAGCGGAATCTCGAAAACTGAGGGGGAGTTCGCGAGCGATTCGCGAACTCCCAAGATCGTGGTGGCTTCCGGGCTCCAGCGGCCTTCGGCCTAGAGCGCGCCCTCCGCGCGTGAGGCCATCTGCGTGGCGCCCTTCGGGGTGCTGATGTAACCCTTCACCCGTTTGGATTCTACTTTATTCACCACCAGCTCGTAAACCTTTTTCGAGCCGCCGACGTAGAAATACACTGGCTCATTCACCGTCCGGTCTTTCTTCTCGATCTCCAGATCGTCGGCCAGCAGGGTCAGGTTGAACCGGTTCCGCTTGACGTTGGCCTTCTTGAAGATCAGTCCGACGCCGGCGATGTTCTTGGGCACCTTGCGGTCCAATACGAACTCGAAGTAGTCGCGGTCGCCGAGCTTGCGCAGCGCCTCGATCTCGTCGTGGTTGCGGGCGATGAGCGTGCCGAATTCGCCGCGGGTCATGCCGAGCTTCTCGATGGCGTCCTGGAGCGTCAGCTTCGTCGAGTCCAGGTCGGTGCGCGTGGCGTTCACGTCTTCGCTGATCGCGCCGAGCTGCTGCTGGTCCGCCTTGAGAGCGATTTCTTGACGCAACTCCTCGGCCTGCCGTTTCTGATCAGCCTGCAGGCTGGTGACCATGGTGCGCGCGCGGCGCAACTCCCTTCCTGTCGACCCCAGACGCTTGGAGGATTGATCCAATTCCTCCACCAACGCTTCAAGTTGCTGGGCGTTGGCTTCTTTCGCCACCAAGAGGCGTTCGTTGAGCTGGGTGCTCATCTCCTGCCGCGCCTTTTCCACTTCGGTCTGCAGGGCGCGCCGCGAGGAGGTGATCTGCGAAAGCATGTACACTTCTCCGACCGCCAAGAGAGCCAAGATCACATACAGCGCGATAAACTTCTGCGTGTGGCTGGTTCCGTCCGGCTGAGTCGGGATCTCTTTCTGTTCGGGGGCATCATCAATTGCCATTGCTTCTTCTCCTTCATTGCTCTGACTTGGAGGGCCGGCGGTCATTCCGCGGCCATCTCGGTGAATCTAACAGCACGGCAGGGGCCACGCCGTATATTATTGAAACTAAACGATATATATGCGTGATGAGGTTCGGGATCGGCCGCAATTCTTACTTGCCGGGTGTAAAAAGTGCGGCGGTAGACGAGCGGTCTTATTGGGCCCGGTCGGTGCTGAAGCTGGCCAGGGCGGTAGGTTCGTCCGGGTAGATTTCCATGACTTCATCCAGTTTCGCGGCGCGCAGCAGGCGGAGGGTTTTCTCCGGGACATCCGAGAACTTGATCTGCCCGCCCCTCGAGCGCAGCGAGGCCAGAGCGCGGAACAGTTCGCCCAGTCCCGCGCTATCCAGGTAGAGGACTCCGGAGAGGTTCACCAGGATCTGATTTCGTCCGCCCTCGATGGCCTGACGGATTTTCCGGCCCACGGTCTTGGCGGCCTCGCCGGCGGTGAGCGGCCCGGCGACCAAGAAGACGCTCACCGGGCCGACGTCGCGCACCATCACGGCGGCGGAAGACTTGCCCTTGCCGTGAGTTCGCGCCCAGCCTTCCTTGACGATCTGGCGGGCGCGCCCCAGGGCCAGCGATTCCGCCGGGACGCTCTCGGTGATGGTCGAGCCGGCGGCGATGTAGGATCCCTTGCCGATGCGCAGCGGCGCCACCAGCATGCTGCCGCTGCCCACAAAGACTTCGTCCTCGAGGACGGTGGAGTGCTTATTCTCGCCGTCGTAATTGCAGGTGACGGTGCCGGCGCCGATGTTGACCTTCTCGCCCAGATCCGCGTCGCCGAGGTAGGTGAGGTGTGCGACCTTGGTGTCCCGGCCAAGCCGGGATTTCTTCACCTCGACGAAGTTCCCGATGCGCACTCGCTCGCCGATGACCGCGCCGTCGCGCAGGTGGGCGAAGGGGCCGATGCCGGCGCCGGAGGCAATTTCGCACTTCACGATCACGCAACAGGGGCGCACGGTGACGGAATCGCCCAGCACCGAATCGATGATCGTGGAATAGGGCCAGAGCGTGCAGCCCCGGCCCACGTGGGTCCGGCCCAGCAGGCTCACGCCCGGCTCGATGACCGTGTCCGGCCCCACATCCACGGCATCGTCGATGTAGGTCACCTCGGGGTCCTTGATGGTCACGCCGTCGCGCATCAGCATTTCGGCTTTGCGCAGGCGCAGGATCTTCTCCATCTGTGCCAACTGCGCGCGGTCGTTCACTCCCAAAACCTCGCCAGCGTCGGCGACGGGGAAAGCGCCCACCTTCAAACGGTGACGGTTGAAGATCTCGACCAGGTCGGTGAGCAGGTATTCCTTCTGAGCGTTCTTTGCCGAAAGCTCGTCGAGGTGCTTGAGCAGCGGCGCCAGCGCAAAGCAGAGAATGCCGGAATTGATCTCCTTGATCTTGAGTTGCGCGGGAGTGGCGACCTTTTCTTCCACGATGGCGCGCACGCGATTGCCGCTGCCGCGCACGATGCGGCCGTAGCCCGTCGGGTCCGGAGGCCGGGAGGTCAGGACGGTGGCGGCGGCGCGCGACTTCGTGTGCGCTTCGACCAACGCGCGCAGCGTCTGCGAGCGGAGCAGGGGCGCATCGCCCACCAGCACCAGAAGCGTCGGGCTCGGGCAGCGCTCCAGCTCCTGGCGCGCCACCAGCAGCGCGTGGCCCGTTCCCCGTTGCTCGCCCTGCTCGATGAACGTGATCCCCGGACGGGCATAGACCTTGCGGACTTCCGCGGTCTCGTGCCCGATCACCATGTAGGTGCGGTCGGGGCCCGCCTGCAGCCCGGCGCGCAGAACGTAGTCGCCGAGCGGCCGCCCCGCCAGCCGGTGCAGCATCTTCGAGTGTTCGGATTTGAATCGCGTTGCCTTGCCCGCTGCCAGAATCAGCAGCGAGAAACCCTGGTCAGCCAAGTTGTTCTCCGCGACTGTGGACGCTCATCGGGCGAAGTCCATTGCCGAACATTTATACAAGCCTGGAAGCAAAAGTCAAAAGACAAATATCGGGCTCGCCGGCTTCGACGGCCCTCGGCCAGCTGGCGAGCACGCTCCACGCGGCGGGGTCGCCCTTGCCCTCGCAAGGAGGTTTATTCAACTTTTTTCCGCACCGCCCCTGTGTTTTCATACACATAGCGGCTTTGCTTTTACGTTTTCGCGCATCTGGGCGCTGATTTTTGATGCCCGCCCGCCTGCCCGGCAGGGCGCGATTATCCCGTCTCGTGCCTCCAACTTCTGGCCTTGGGCTCTTCAATTCACTATTCACAACTCACCATTCCTGCCCCACCGCAGAGACGCAGAGGGCGCAGAGGCGTTGCCTGCCTTCTGCTTTCTGCCTTCTGTTCTCTCCCATTCCCACACTAGCACATCGCCGTGCGCCCATGGCGAACAGTGAGAACAGTGAGACAGATTTTTTCAATCGGCTTGTTTTCAGGTACTTGTAGCGCAGGGCTCGAGGTGTAGCCCGTCAGCCGACGGACGGCTTTTCAGGTCGTAGGGGAGTACCCTTGCGGTGCTCCCGTTGTCAAGCCCCCAGCGCGGGAGGGCCATAAAGCCCCTCCCCTACCACCGTGTCTCGCGCCCAGCGAAGGCGAGGAGCCAGCGCCTTCGATAAAGGGCTTGATGCGAGCTAATTGAGTGGTAAACTCCGGCCAAAGTGGAGGGGCTCATGCCCGATCCCCCCTCGCCTCCACGCCTGATTCGCTTCGGGGTCTTCGAGGTTGACCTGCGCTCGGGGGAACTGCGCAAGAGCGGCCTGAAGATCCGACTGCAAGAACAACCCTTCCAAATCTTGGCCATGCTCCTGGAACGTCCGGGCGAGGTGGTCAGCCGTGACGAACTGCGCAAAAAGCTCTGGCCGGAAGACACGTTCGTAGACTTCGATAACAGCCTCAACACCGGGATCAACAAGATTCGCGAGGCGCTGGGCGACTCTGCGGATAATCCTCGCTTCGTCGAAACCCTGCCGCGGCGCGGGTACCGGTTCATCGCGCCGGAAGTGGTTGATCGGTTTCTGGCTCCTTCAACGGCCTCCAGTCCCTTCTGCGCCGCATGAATTTTCCGGAGTAGCGCCCACCTTCAGGTGGGCATCGACGATGCCGGCCTCCCGGCTTCGCCGGGACAGGTTCCGGCCGGCGCTACATCAGCGCATGAATTTCCCGAGTAGTGTCCCCTACCGTCCGGCCGCTTTGCGGCGCGCGGTGTGCCGGGTCGAGGCTGCCTCTACGTGTAATCCCTGCCCGGCGAGGTCGAGGAGGATTTGCGCCAGGCGGCGGGAGTCGTGCCGGGCGACGTGGTCTTCTTCGAGCAGCTCGGCCAGGACCGGCTTCACTCCGAGGGCTTTGATTTCCCGGATATCGTTCAGGACGGGCTCGGCGCGCTGGGCGCCGTAGCGCTTGCGCAGAGATGAGGAAAGCCTGCGAGTGTTGAGGATCACCACGTCGAACAACCGGCGGCCGGCGTGTTCGTTGAGAGCGCGCAGATGGTCGGAGGCGGTGTAGCCGCGCGTTTCGCCGGGTTGAGTCATCAAGTTGGCGATGTACGCCTTCAGAGCTTTGGAGCGGGCGATCGCCTCCGGAATGCCCCGCACCAGCAGGTTGGGGATGAGCGAAGTGTAGAGCGAGCCGGGGCCCACGGTGATCAGGTCCGCCTGCTCGATGGCCTTTAGCGTCTCGGGCAGCGGGCGGCAGCGGCCGGGAATCAAGTAGAGGCGCTGGATGGGGGCGCGCGTCTTGGTAATCTCCGATTCGCCGAAGAGAGTTTGTCCGTTGCGCAGCCGGGCTTTCAGGCGGACGTCGGAGAGCGTGGAGGGGAAAATCTCGCCGCGAATGGCCAGGACGCCGCTCGAGAGCTTGACGGCGTGGGCGAAGTCGCGCGTCAGGTCGGTGAGCGCGGCGAGCAGCAGGTTCCCCAGGTTGTGCCCTTTCAGTCCCCGCCCTTCCGCGAAGCGGTAGTTGAAAAGGCGCGTCAGCAGCATCTCGTCTTCAGCCAGAGCGACCAGACAATTGCGGATGTCACCGGGAGGGAGGATTCGGAAATCGCGGCGCAAGCGGCCGGAGCTTCCGCCCTCGTCGGTGACCGTGACGATGGCGACGAGCCGAGAAATGTTGGGCTGGTACTGAGCGGGGCGCCAGGGCTCCGCGAGGTGCATCTTGAGGCCGCGGAGCACGGTGGACAGCCCCGTGCCCCCGCCGATGGAGACCACCTTCATTGGCCTTCTTCCATCCTCGCTTTACTATCGGCCCTGGATGGGGTTTTCAGGAGGTCGTTCCAGAAGGTACGAATGAATTCGCGAAGACGAGCCGCTTGAACCGGGAGTCTTGCGCCAACGACTGGAGGTCTTCATCGCGACGCGCCTGGATGCGGTTTCGCGGCTCGAGCTCGATCGCCGCCTTTAGATGCTCGAGCGCCGCGTCCGTATTGCCCTGGAGGGCGTGGACCGCGGCCAAGGCGTACCGGATGTGTCCCCGGTTCGGTTGCATCTGATTGGCCTTTTGGAGATTCTCGAACGCGCTCTCCAGCTGGCGCGCGTTGAGCTGGGCTACGGCGAGAAGGTAGAACTCCTGCGCGGTCTTGGGCGTGAGCTCCTGATGCTCGAGCTTCTGCTCGCATACCCGGAGGTACACGCGCGCGCGGTCAGAAATCTCGCTGGCGTGCCCTTCCAGGACTTTTTCAAAGCTCTCCTTGGCCTTCTCGTAGTTCTGCTTTTGCAGATAGCGGATAGCGGCCTCAAAGTTTTTCACCGCAGCCTGATACGCGGCATCGGACGATCTCTTCTCGTGGGAATTGCTGTGTGACATACTCCTCTGCCTCGAACCGTTTGCAGCTCGGTGGTGAGCTGCCTTTCCCGTTCTTCGGGCCTGGGAACGAGCGCGGGCCCCGGACCCGTTGACTGAGGCTCGTCGAGCGCGTGCCTTTGGTCCCCGCCGCTTGGCGGGTATAGCCGCGCCCCTGACCCTGCGTTTTGCCTTAATGCCTTTCATTTCAAAAACTTGCCTTACATTTGGGAGCCAAGCTCCGCCTTCAACCTTGCCGTGGTCTGTATTTATAACAAATTCCAGTGCCTTTCGTCAAATCGGCGCTGCCGGGAGACGCCGGGCGGGGCTTGGAGAGGCTGGATTGCCCGGGCTCGGCCAGGGGCCGCATAGTTGTCAGTTTGTCGGTTTTGTGGTATAGAAATCACATCCTTAGGGGGCAAAGTGACAAGTTCCTCGAAAATCCTCTGGCTGGACCATCGTTGTTGTTATTGATGCCCACTCATTTCTAATCCGCTTATTTAATTAATTTAAAATCAGTAAGATAGGAGGTTTTCCCCAACATCGTAGACTATAAGCATTCGGAGGTCTTGGTCAGCACGGAGTGGGTTGCCCAGCACACCGACGACCCCAAGGTGCGGTTGGTTGAGGTGGACGTTGACACCACGTCCTATGAGAAGGGCCACATCAAAAACGCCGTGGGCTGGAACTGGCAGACCCAACTTCAGGATAACGTGCGCCGGGACCTGTTGACACAGAAGCAGTTCGAGGGTCTCTGCCGCCAGTCCGGCATCGCCAACGACACGGCAATTGTGTTTTACGGCGACAACAACAACTGGTTCGCCGCCTACGCGCTGTGGCAGTGCAAGCACTACGGCCACAAAGACGCTCGGCTGATGAACGGCGGGCGCAAGAAATGGGAACTCGAAAAGCGAGCGTTCACCACCGACGTGCCCAAGATCGTGCCCACGCAATACAAGGCGAGCGCCCCCGATGAGAGCGTGCGGGCGCGGCGCGAGATTGTTTTCGATACCCTGGACAAGAAGAACCGCTACCTGGTTGACGTCCGATCACCCGACGAGTTCACCGGCAAAGTCATCGCGCCTCCGGGCATGTCCGAAACCGCGCTGCGCGGCGGACACATTCCCAGCGCCGTCAGCATTCCCTGGGCAAAGGCCGCCAACGACGATGGCACCTTTAAGTCCTACGACGAGCTGGTGAAGCTCTATGAGGCCCAAGGCGTGCGCGGCGACAAAGAGACGATTGCCTACTGCCGCATCGGCGAGCGAAGTTCGCACACCTGGTTCGTCCTGAAGTACCTGTTGGGATTCGACAAGGTCTGCAACTCCGACGGGAGCTGGACCGAGTGGGGCAATCTGGTGGATGCGCCGATCGAGAAAGCGGAGAACCAAGCTGCCGGGGTTTAACTAGGTCCGAATCGACCGTCGAAGCGCGCCAGTGGGAAGGGTTCAGGCCGTGGGACCAGCGTGTGCCTGGGCGCCTCGCATGGCGAGTGTGTTGTCGACGCCACACTGCACGATGTGGGCGAGCTCCATCGGCTCGAACGGCGGAGCGATGAAATCGAAGGCGCCGCGTTCCAGGGCGTCGAGGTAGAAGGAAACGTCCACCAGACGCGAGACGACGATGACACTCGTCGGCGTCGGCGCTTGGCATGCCATGCGGACCACGTCTGACCACGTGCCGTCGGGTAGTTGGCTGTCCGTGAAGATCAGCAGCGGGGGGTCCGGGCCCACGAGCAGGTACAAAGCTTCCTGGCAGGTCCGCACCACCTGGGTCTTCACCGACTGCCTTTCCAGAGCCGCCTTCAGCTCACGCAGAGGACCCGGCAGATCATGTAACAGGACGGCGGAAATTTGTGGCATCGTCGTCGCACCTCTACGACTAGAGTCCCCAAGCGGCGACTTGCCCGGCGCGTCGCGGACGTTTGGCCGGCGGACCACCACGCCTATTTCAGCTGAACGCGAAAGGTCTTCTTCTCCGCGGTTATTTCAACCTGGTCTTCCCGGGCCAGCCAGCCAATCGCAAAGCCCAGCACTTCGCCGCTTCCTTTCACCTTCTTCTTCAACTGGGCGAGGGTCTGCGGCCCGTCACTGGACAGCAATTCCCAAACCTTGCCGGCGATTTCACCGACTTGCGGCTTGATATCCATCATGACTAAGATACCTCCTGCTTATCGGCCGATTTGCGCCCAGACTTGAGGAAAAATCCCCGCCCGGACGCCCCACCTAGTTAAGTCAAGCAGTTCTCCTACCCTTTGGCAGGGTCGCGGGCCGAGTCTGGTCTTGATCCCGAACGGAGGTCAGTAGTTCCTTGCGCGGAGGTCTTCGGGAACCATCCGGGGAGAAACTATCTGATCTTCCGCCTGATCCCCTTCCGTCGTACGAAGCTTTCGAAGAATCATCTTACCGTCAATCACATGTTCGGAGAAATAAGAAATTGCTAT
This sequence comes from Terriglobia bacterium, assembly GCA_035528275.1. Classification (GTDB taxonomy): domain Bacteria; phylum Acidobacteriota; class Terriglobia; order UBA7540; family UBA7540; genus DATKYV01. Next base: position 9,388 of record DATKYV010000213.1, read on the forward strand.
CCCGGACATAAACCGGGAATAGATTCTGACCCTGAATTGATAAGCGTCAAAACGGTCCGGAGCACCGATGCCGAATGTCTACCCCCGCCGCCGGCGGCGAACGTGTAGAACCAGCTCGATGAGCCCGTAGACGACGAGGCAAAACCAGAAGTCAACGAGTACCCCGAGGTCGAGTTGGAAGCGTTCATGACGCGCGGCGGCGGGCATGTGCGGCGCCAGCGAGAAATAGAGCGCGTTGCCAGCGACAACGGCGATGAGAGATTTAATCCAGCGCGCGGAGGTAGCACTCATTGGCCCAACCCAGCTTCGCCGCCCCCCGGGATGGAATCTCCGAGAACTGCCTCGAGGCCGCCTCGCCTCGCCATGCTTCCGGTTATAATGGCTGGGCGTGAGCCCGATGCCGACCTCGAAATTGACGCTCGCCTCGGAGGTGAAATACCTGAAAGGCGTCGGCCCGGCGCGGGCCGAGATCTTCGCCTCGCGAGGCATTCGCACGATTGAAGACCTCCTCTACTATACCCCATTCCGCTACGAAGACCGCACACGCCTGGCGCGCATTCGCGACCTCGTTCCCGGACAAACCACGACCATCCTGGCGACGGTACTCACTTGCGGCCTGACGCGCACCCGGCGCGGGCTCTACATTTTCGACCTTGCCGCCCGGGATGCGAGCGGGATGATCCGCTGCAAGTGGTTCAACGCCGCTTATCTGGAAAAGAACAAGGTCTTCCGGCAAGGGCAGAAGGTATTTTTCTACGGCAAAGTCGAGCGCGACCCCTACGGTACGGGCAACCTGCAGATCATCCAGCCGCAGTATGAAATCCTGCCGGAAAAAGATCCCGGCGCCGGAGAGCAAGAGTCGCTCGAAGTGGGACGCGTGGTGCCGGTCTACGAGGCGATGGGAAAAATCGGACCGCGCCCGCTGCGCCAGCTCATCGCCAGAGCGCTGGAGGCGCTTAACGATCAAATCCCGGAAATCCTTCCGGGCTCGGTTCGCCGCCGAAACAAGCTGCTGGACCGCGCTGTGGCGCTGCGCGGCACGCACTTTCCGGGGAAAGAGGAATCTCTCGAGACCCTTTCCAATTTCCGCACGCCCGCGCAAATCCGCATGATCTTCGAGGAATTCTTCAACGTCGGCGCTGGCTTGGCGTTGAAGCGTCGCAAGAATAAGACGGCGCCAGGCATCGAGTTTCGCGTCGCCGAAGGCGTGCGCCAGGAAATCAAGAAGATACTGCCGTTTCATCCCACCAAGGCGCAGAAACGCGTGCTGAAGGAAATCGCTGACGACATGTGCTCGCCGCGTCCCATGAACCGCCTGCTACAGGGCGACGTGGGTTGCGGGAAGACCATCGTGGCGCTGCAGGCGGCCATTCTGGCTATGCAGAACGGCTATCAGGTAGCGCTGATGGCGCCCACGGAAATCCTGGCCACGCAGCATTATCTCTACGTCAAGCGGCTGCTCGAACCGCTGCCTTACGAAGTTGACCTGCTCATCAGCGCGCGCAAAGCCGCGGAGAAGGCGGAGCTCAAGCGGCGCATCGCGCGGGGTGACGCGCATCTCGTGGTGGGCACGCACGCCCTCATCGAAGAGGACGTGGAGTTTTTGAAACTCGGGCTGGTGATCGTAGACGAGCAGCACCGCTTCGGCGTGATACAGCGCTACAAGCTGATCCGCAAAGGGCCGGTCGCTGACGTGCTGGTGATGACCGCCACGCCCATCCCGCGCACGCTTGCCCTGACGCTCTACGGCGACCTCGACTTTTCGGTCATTGATGAGCTTCCGCCCCAGCGCGCGCCCATCGAGACGCGGCGGCTTGCCGACCGGGACCGCGAGCGGGCGTTCGAGTTCATCCGCGAGAAAGTGCGGCGCGGCGAGCAGGCTTACGTGGTCTACCCCATCATCGAAGAATCCGGCAAGCTCGACCTGCGGCCCGCCGTGCGCATGTACGAGCACCTCTCGCGAACCGTCTTCCCCGAATTCAGTGTGGGACTGTTGCACGGGCGCCTGCCGAGCGATGAGAAGGAAGGCGTGATGCTGCGCTTCAAGCAGGGTGAGGTCCAGATTCTGGTTTCGACGACGGTGGTCGAGGTCGGCGTGGACGTGCCGAACGCCACGGTGATGCTCATCGAGCACGCCGAGCGCTTCGGGCTCTCGCAACTGCACCAGCTTCGGGGGCGCATCGGCCGCGGACGGGGAAAATCGTTCTGCCTGCTGCTGGCGGAAGAATCGCGCACGGAAGTCTCCGAGACGCGCCTGCGGACCATGACCGAGACGACGGACGGTTTCCGCATTTCCGAAATCGATCTGAAACTGCGCGGGCCGGGCGAATTCTTCGGCACACGCCAGTGGGGGATTCCCGCGTTCCGCATCGCCAACCTGCTGCGCGACCAGGAAATCCTTGAATGGGCCAAGCGCGAGGCTGCAGATTTCGTCGAGCGACCCGATTCGCCCCAAGAGTTTGAAGCGTATGTAGGTTACCTGCGTCGCGCCTGGCCACGGCGCTACGGACTGGCCGGCGTCGCCTGAATTGGCCCATTTTCTCATTGGTTCATTGAACCATTGGAGGCTCGAAACTGGAAATTCGAAAATCGAAAATTAAAAAGCGAAAAGTGAAATGTGTGTATGCCCGTGCTTCGAGTTTCCAGTTTCGATTTTCGAATTTCGATCTTCAATGGGTCAATGATCCAATGAATCAATGATTCAATTTTGCGCATGCGCATCATTGCCGGAACATATCGCGGACTGCCATTGAAGACGCTCAAGGGCGGAAAGCTACGCCCCACTTCCGAGCAGTTGCGCGAGACGCTCTTCGACGTCCTGGGCCCGGCAATCGTCGACTCAACTTTTCTCGACGCCTACGCGGGGTCGGGCGCGGTGGGCCTGGAAGCGCTGAGCCGCGGGGCGCGAGATGTGGTCTTTGTCGAGCATCACCGCCCGGCCATTGGAATCATCCGGAAAAACCTGGATTCTCTGAAGATCGAAGGCGGCTACGATATTTTGACCTGCGCGGTGCTGACCGCGCTCGACCGGCTCGCCGCGGATGGCGAGCGGTTCGATTATGTTTTTCTCGACCCGCCTTACGACGAAATCCGCGAGTACCATCACGCGCTGCGCCAGCTCGCGCGTAGTGAAATCATCCTTCCTTCGTCTCTCGTGATCGCCGAGCACTCCCGCCACATCCGCCTGGAAGAAGAGTACGGAGCTTTGCACCGCTTCCGCCTTCTCCGCCACGGCGACGCTCAACTGGCATTCTACCGACTTACTTGAAGTTCGGGTCATCCCGGGGGGAAGCGGCGACCGCTTGGTTTGGTAGCGCCGGGCTTCAGCCCGGCACGGCTTCAGAATGACGGCCTCCCGTCTTTACCGGGACACGTTCCGGTCGACGCTACGCCAAGCTGAGTCACCAACGTCGGGTAGCGTTCCTTGACCTCGCGAGGCCCCATATTCTAGTATGTGAAATTGGCTTGCCCGCGAGATGCGTATCTGTTGCGGGCTGGCGGCCGGCGGGGTAGCTCAGTGGTAGAGCGAGGGTCTCATAATCCCTAGGTCGGGAGTTCGATCCTCCCCCCCGCTACCAACGATTCCAACCACTTGCAAGGATTCTGACTCATCCGGCTCTGGAGCTGGTTGCGCCTGGGTTGCGGATGGTTGCGGACTTGTTTCTGAGTCCAGCCTGTCCACATACCGCTCTCCCACCCCCGGTATCAGGTGCCCGTAGGTGTCCACCGTGATCTGAATGCTCGCGTGGCCGAGTTGCTCCTTCACATAATTCAGCGGCGCACCCGTGGCAATCAACATGGCCCCAAACGTATGCCGAAGGTCGTGAAAGCGAATGGCCCTGATACCCGCAGCTTGAAGTGTGGGCAGAAAGCAATCCCGAATCATGTTGTCCGGGTCAAGGACGCCGCCTGTTGAGGATGGGAAAACAAACTCTTCCGCGATACTTGACTTGCCAGCGGCGAAGGCTTCCAGGAGCCGTGTATCGCGCAGTTCAAGCAGCGTGCGCCGCAATTCTGCCGACATGTCCACGCGGCGCGACCTGTGGCTCTTCGGCGATGTGAACCGACCGTAAACGTAATTGCGCCTCACCTCGATGAATCGGCTCACGTTCGTATCGTCGGCTCCGAACTGGATATCACCCCACTGAAGTGCCACCACCTCTCCTCGCCGAAGTCCTGTACGGAGGGCCACCAAGAGCAGGGCGTATCGTTCCAGGGACTCGGCTCGCGCCGCATTCAGTAGCTTGGTTTGCTCGTCGGGAGTGAGAGGTGAAGGCTGAAATTTCTCTTCCTTGTCCTTGCGTGATCGTAGGATTCGTGCAGCGGCATTGCGCTCGATGAGCCGGTCATCCAGCGCGGCATTAAGGATCTCAGCGAGAAGGCTAATAACTCGGCGCACCGAATTGCGCGAGAGGCCCATGCCTGCGAGCCGCGCGGCGAGATCCTTGACGTGCTCTCGGGAGATGCGGTCCAGTTCGAGCTGACCGAACTCCGGCACCAGGTGACGATTGAGCAGGAGCTTGTACCCGTAGACCGTCGAGTATTTGCACTCAACCTCTGCGTACCGTTTCGTCCACTTCTCAGAGTATTCCTTGAAGGTTGGAAGAGATGGCTTGTGCTCAGCTTTCAGGAAGCCCACATCGCCCAAAGCGAGCCTAGCCTCGATCTCGCGCTTCACACGCTCCGCGGCTTCGCGGGTGCCGACGCACTTTGACTTCCGCCGGCCGTGGTAGTCGATCACCA
>DATKYV010000214.1:0-3252 GCA_035528275.1 Terriglobia bacterium
TGGTGGACAACAGCGGACATAGTAGGTGCGGACACGGACCTTCCTTCACGACTGGGATGAGGAAACTGGAAACTCGAAATTCGAAACTAGAAACTCGAAAATCGAAACTCGGTGAATGGGCGACTGCCTCCATTCAAGAACCCAGTTTCCAGTTTCTATTTTCCAGTTTCCGGGTTCGCCTCGCGCAAGCGTGAAATAATCTCACGGAGCAGCCCCTCTACATCGTGTGCGGGCGACTTGAACGCCTCCGGGTCGACGGTGAGCGGCGCGCCGAGCACCAGATGATAGACACCCATTTTGGGGAGTTGCAACACTTCTTCCACCGAAAGCCCACCCACCGCCTGCACGGGAATCTTGACGGCTTCGACAACCGCCTGAAGCTCATCGAGCGGGCTGGGCGCCCGGTCCCCGTGCGCGGAGATCACCGCCGGATCGCGCCGCTCATCGTAGCCGATGTGGTGCACGACGTAGTCGACGCCCAATTGTTCCATCAAGCGCGCGGCGGCGGGCTTGTCGTCGCAGCCGAGGTCGTCACCCATCACCTGGATGCCAAAATCTCGCCCGGCTTTCACCACTACCTTGATGGTCGCCGGATGCGCTCGCGCCATCACCACCACGTGCGTGGCGCCCGCCTTGGCCATCATCTCGGCTTCCAGATATCCGCCGTCCATGGTTTTCAGGTCGGCGACGATAGGATGGCGTGGGAACTCGGCCCGCAGCGCCCGGACGGCGCGCAGGCCCTCCGCGAGAATCAGCGGCGTTCCGGCTTCCAGCCAGTCGACGCCCGCGCGCACGGCCTTGCGAGCATGATCGAGCGCTTCCTCGATCGACGTGAGGTCAAGCGAGATCTGGACGATGGGCTTCTGTAGAGGCATGGAACCCCCGCATGGGGAAGGGCGGCATTCGGGCTTTGCGCCGCGAAAATCCCCGCGACCGAGTTCAGGAAAGCTTGGCGATTCGCGCCGATACTTCGCCGGCAAAGCGTTCGATGAAACTCCCGATGTACGCCGTGGGCTCGAGCTTCGCGTCCTGAATCAGGGGAGTCAGGTCGATTCCGAAGATCACGGAATTGGCCTTGTCGGTAGCGTGCGACTCGAAATAGGTGGCGTTGGCGCGCCGCCGGGCCATGGTCGCCAAGTCGTATCGCTTACCGCCGCAGATCTGCGAATCGAAGATCCCCACCAGCGACGCCGCAAGGTTCTCGTGCGCGTCCACGACGAAGAGCACCTTGTCCTTGTCCACCATCCAGTCAAGGTCCCGCCAGACCTCACAACCGTAGAGGCGCTGGGGCCGGTCGCCGGCGGGCAGCTCTCGGAGGGCGCGAATCAGCTTCAGGACCGTGCCCACGTGCGTGTCGTGCTTGTCGGCCAAGTTGTGAGTGTAAATGACTTGCGGTTTGGCGACGGCGATGAGCTGCTTCAAGTCTTCGACGACGTCCGGGTTCTTGCCGTCCTTCACCGCGCTGCTCGGATAGTCGAGAAAAACGTGCGCCGCATACTCGCCGACGAACGCGGCCTTCTTCTGCTCGACGCGGCGCACTCTGCGCATTTCCTCGTCGCTATAGTCTTTGTAGAGGTCGGCGCGCGGGCTGCCGCTGCCGTTCGTGACCGTGACACCGGTGAAGTGCTTGTCGCTCTTGCCGAAACACTCGAGGATACCGTGAAAAGCCATGATCTCGAGGTCGTCCTGATGGGCGCCGACGGCCATGTGAGTCGTCCGCGACAGAGCCTGGTCCGCCGGCGAGCCGTCCGGAACGTAGATTTCCGATTCGGGATTATGAAACTTCATATAACGCCTCCAAATTCTATTTGATGGACAAAAGGCTCGCCGCCGCCACCGCCTGGCCGACGCGACGACTGGACTCGTCCGGCAGGTGCAGTTTGATCTTCTCGGTGAGTTCGGGGAAGTCTTTCTTCAAGACTTCCTGCGCCTTGCTCAGAATGATGTTCCCGCCGTCACCGGAAGTGACGCGGCCGAGGATGAGGACGTGGCGAAGCCGATAGAAACTCGTATAGTGCGCGACACCGTAACCCGCGTAGTGGCCGATGGTTTCGAAGATGGCGCGCGCCCGCTCGTCGCCGGCGTGAAGCCGTTCTTGAACGAATTTCAATTTCTTCGCCGGACCGAGTGACGGATCGATTGCAATCCCCGCCTCGGGCGCCAGTCTGAATACCGCCTGCTGGGAGAAGTATTGGGCGCCCACCCCGGTGTCTCGCGACCACTCGTCCACCGGCGCCTGGGGGTGATAGTCCACGGGGACGAAGGCCAGCTCGTTCAGCCAGGTCGTGATTTCACCTGTCTCGGTGACATACCCGCCCGCCTGGCTGGAACCCAGCGCGATGCCCAGCACGGCGTTGTCGTCGAGCGACATGGCGCCGGCCAGCGCCGTCACCTCGCCGTCGTTCACCACCAGGAAAGGAATCCCGCCCCAGGCCTTTTTCAAATCGATGAAGAGGTTGGCGGTTTTGCTGTCGAAGAGGTCTTTGGGAACTCCGCGGTAGAGGGAGGCCACTCTCGGCCGGTTGTTGATGTAAACGCCGGCGGCGCTGCCGCCGATGGCGTCGACGCGCGGCATGTGGCTGGCGGCGGACTTCAGCGCCGCCATGATTTCGTTGAAGTGATAGGAAGGGTCGCTGGCGTGGCGCGGGTCCCACACCACCTCTTCGGTGAAGATCGCCTCGCCATCCACGACTGCCGCGACTTTTCTATCCGTCGCGCCCAAATCGAAGCCGATGCGGCAGCCGTCGAGATGCCCGCCCAATCGCATGGTGCCTTCGGAGGGTTCAGGGACGTTGTCGGGTTTGGTGATTTCCACCGTGAAGGGATGCTCGTAAACACCGCCCATGAAGTTCGCGTCGAAAGCCCGCGCGCCGGCGGCGGAGTAGGTCTGCTTGATGTGCTCTCCAATCGAGCGCGGCCCGCCGATGATAAATCTCCAACCGCCTCGCTGCCAGAGAAGGAATTTGGCCAGGCGCTCCGCATACGGAAGATTCAGCGGCGCTGACTCCGCGCTCTCGTCGAAGCATTCGGTTCGATAAACCGAAATCGAATCGTCGCCGCGCTCCAAGCCAATAACCAGCGGGACCGCCTTCCCGGACTTGCGAACCAGGTCGAGAAAGGCCTGATTGGCCAGGGCAGCCGGACGGAAGCTTTTGTAAAGCGGAGGGACCATCGAGGGCTTTGCCATTTCCGCGAGTCTTGCCAACTCTTTCACTTGAGCCTCCCTCACCAAGAGCTTTGATGCGAAGAAGA
>DATKYV010000215.1:0-2886 GCA_035528275.1 Terriglobia bacterium
TTCATGGAGCAAAACTTCGGCCCGCACATGGAGCAGAACGCAGCTTCCTTGTAGTAGTCATCCTGCAGCGTCTCGTCGTGCATCGAGCGCGCCATTTCCGGATCGAGCGAGAGCTCGAACTGTTTGTTCCAGTCGAAGAGGAAGCGCGCGCAGGAGAGCGCGTCGTCGCGGTCGCGGGCGCCGGGGCGGTGCCGGGCGACGTCGGCGGCGTGGGCGGCGATCTTGTAGGCGATGATGCCCTGCCGGACATCGTCTTTGTTGGGCAGGCCCAGGTGCTCCTTGGGGGTGACGTAGCAGAGCATGGACGCGCCGTGCCAGCCGATCATCGCCGCGCCGATGGCCGAGGTGATGTGGTCGTAACCTGGGGCGATGTCGGTGACCAGCGGGCCGAGGGTGTAGAATGGCGCCTCGTCGCACATCTCCATTTCCTTGTCCACCTGGAGCTTGATCTGGTCCATGGGGATGTGGCCCGGACCTTCGATCATCACCTGCACGTCGTACTCCCAGGCCTTGCGCGTCAGCTCACCCAGAACTTTGAGCTCGGCGAACTGGGCGTCGTCGCTGGCGTCGGCCAGGCAGCCGGGTCGCAGTCCATCGCCGAGCGAGAACGAGACGTCGTATTTCTGGAAGATCTTGCAGATGTCTTCGAAATGCGTGTAGAGGAAATTTTCCTTGTTGTTCTCAACACTCCACTGGGCCAGAATCGCCCCGCCGCGGCTCACGATGCCCGTAATGCGGTGCTGAGTCAGGGGGATAAACTCGCGCAGCACACCGGCGTGAATGGTCATGTAATCCACACCCTGCTCGGCCTGCTTTTCGATCACCTCCAGCATGATCTCGGGCGTCAGATCGCGAACCTGCTTCACGTAACTGAGCGCTTCATAGATGGGAACCGTGCCGATGGGGACCGGGCTGTGGCGCAGGATGGCCTCGCGAATTCGCGGAATGTCGCCGCCGGTGGAAAGGTCCATCGCCGTATCCGCACCGAAATGAACGGCGGTGTGCAGCTTCTCCAGCTCCTCATCAATGTTTGACGTGGTGGCTGAGTTGCCGATGTTGGCGTTGATTTTGCATTTTGCCGCGATGCCGATGGCCATCGGCTCGAGTTCCACGTGGCGGATGTTGGCGGGAATAATCATCCGCCCGCGCGCCACTTCATCCCGCACGGTTTCCGAAGACAGGTTTTCACGCTTCGCCACGAACTCCATCTCTTCGGTAGTGATGCCCTGGCGCGCGTAGTGAATCTGCGTGCGGATGGCACCGGTCCGCTTTTGGACCCACTCGCCACGAATCGGAGGTAGCATTTCCTGACCTCGCTTTCGGCTGGTTCTCTCTTGAATTTTCAGTCTACAACCTGCGGCAACCTTCCGCAACCCGTGACCATCGGCGTTACGCGCTCTCCAGCGCCTCGGCAAGGGCTTCGGGGTTTCGGACGGACGGGCGGCACGCCGAGCCCACACAGACCATGGCCAGCGGTGATTGTTCCCACGGGAGATGAGGCAGTGTGGTCACCAGCCCTGCCGGCAGGTCACCCACTTTGGCGATTGCAGGCGAAAACTTGAAGACGCCCTTGCCTGCGCATGGCGCGCCATACGCCGCCTCGAGGAGCTTTGTAGTTCGGTCCACGCTGACTTCACCGATCACCAAAGCCCCAACACGAGGACAGCGCTATTGGACGGGCGTTGAGCCCTTGGGCGGCGCGTCACCGGGCGTGTCGTCCAATGGTTTGCGCCCGGCGAAACCCTCTTCGAGCCCGTGCCAGTACAGGATGCGCTCTTCCCCCAGCTTCCAGCAGAGAAAGACTTCCTCACCCTTCATCAAGCTGGGAAAGTCGACCAGCCCTTCTTCCAAATCCTTCACAACGCAGCCGGTCGACTGAATCCGGTTCACTTCTTCCTGAAGTTTGGCTACGGACCGATCCCGCTGCGATTTCAACTGCGAAAGCGACGTGAAGGGAGGAATCGACCCGCCCAGCACCATGATCTTCGCCGCGGCGCGAGAGATGTCGAGATCGCAGGCCTCCGCCTTCTGCTTGCAGGCGCGCGCCTGCTCGAGACATTTCTCGATCATGGGAAGGAGCTCTTCCGCTTCGCGCCGGTTAAAGTATTTGTCGCTCATGATGGGGTCTGATTTGTTGGAGCCGCCTTTGGCGACAACAGCTCATCACTGACACTTCGCTCATCGAATCTCCAGCATCCGGTCCAGCGCCACTCGCGCCCAGCGTTTGGTTTCCGGGTCAACACTGACACGGTTCACCGTCCGGCCCGCCAGCAGACTCTCCAGCGTGCAGCACAGGTGCTGCGGAGAGATGCGAAACATGGTGCTGCAGAGGCAGCCGCAGTCCTCGAGCGAAACAACGAGGCGGTCCGGATGCTCCTTGGCAAGCCGGTTGACCAGGTGAATCTCAGTCCCCACGGCCCATTGGCTTCCAGAAGGTGATTCGGCCACGCGCTTTACGATGAGCTCCGTCGAGCCCACTTCGTCCGCCAGCTCGCAGACATCCCAGCGACACTCGGGGTGGGCGATGACGCGAATGCCCGGATACTTCTTCCGCACGCACTCGACGTGCTCGGGCAGAAACCGCTGGTGGACCGAGCAGTGGCCCTGCCACAGAATGACGCGTGCCCGTTGCACTTCCTCTTCCGCCAGGCCGCCCGCTTCCTCGTGGGGGTTCCAGACAGCCATCTCTTCCAGCGGAATGCCCATGCGGTACGCGGTGTTCCGGCCCAGATGCTCGTCGGGGAGAAACAGCCCCTTCTCGCCGTGCGCCAGGGCCCACTCCATCACCTTGCGGGCGTTCGACGACGTGCAAACCGCCCCACCCTTCCGCCCCACAAATGCTTTGATGGTAGCCGTGGAGTTGATGTAGGTGATGGGAACGATCTT
>DATKYV010000216.1:0-7709 GCA_035528275.1 Terriglobia bacterium
GAGGAAAGATTCGCTGGCGACTCCTCGACGCTGAGGGGCGCGTCCTGGGCCGCCTAGCTTCGCGGGCCGCGCGCGTCCTGGCCGGGAAGGAACGGCCGGACTACACGCCGCACGTTGACCCTCGCGACGGATTAATCATCATCAACGCGGAAAAGATTCGCCTCACCGGTAGGAAGCTCGAACAGAAGTTTTACCGGCACCACACGGGATACCCGGGTGGGCTGAGGGAAACCTCGGCGCGCGAGCTCCTGGCATCCCACCCGGAGCGTCTGCTGCGGGAAGCCATTCGCGGCATGCTCCCCAAGACGCGTCTGGGCGAACGAATGTCGCGCCGGTTGAAAGTCTACGTCGGGCCCACGCATCCCCACGCGGGCCAGAAGCCGGAGCAGCTCTCCTTTGACCGGTAGTCGGAATCCCCACGGATCTTAGTTTGGAGAAGGAGTCGGAGTGAACGAGTCGGTGCAGTTTCGCGCCACGGGCCGGCGCAAGACGTCAGTGGCCCGGGTCATCCTGCGGCCGGGTGAGGGCGAGGTGAAGGTCAACGGCCGGACATTTGAGGATTACTTTCCTTCCGAAGCGCTGAGAATGATCGTGCAGCAACCGCTTGTGGAGACGGAGCATCAGGGGCAATTCAACATCCTGGTCAATGCCTTCGGGGGCGGCGTCCACGGGCAGGCGGGAGCGGCGCGGCTGGGTATCGCGCGCGCGCTGCTGGTTTTCAATCCCGAGCTGCGGCCGAAGCTGCGCCAAGGGGGGTTCCTTACCCGCGACCCGCGCGCCAAGGAACGGAAGAAGTACGGGCAAAAAGGCGCCCGCAAACGGTTCCAGTTCTCGAAGCGTTAAAGGCAGTGGCGAGTGACAAGTGACGAGTGACAAGCGGGAATTCAGGAGTCGGAATTCAGGAGGCAGGAGTCAGAATGCCTCGCCGACAGCATTTCTGCGGTGAATGGGTGATTTGACCGTTTTCCCTCTGAGTTCTTCCTCGTCACTTGTCACCGGCCACTTGGCACTGTTCTTGACCAAGGAGGAGTTTTGTCGAATATCACGATGAAGGAATTTCTGGAGGCCGGCGTTCACTTCGGCCACCAGACCCGCCGCTGGAATCCCAAGATGAAGGAGTACATCTACGGGGAGCGGAATGGGATCTATATCATCGACTTGCAGAAGACCCTCAAGATGTTCAAGGAGGCCGCCAAATTCGTCTCCGACCTCGCCGCGGAGGGCAAGACCATCCTGTTTGTGGGGACCAAGCGCCAGGCGCAGGAGGCGATTGCCGAGGAGGCCGTGCGCTGCGGCATGTTTTACGTCAACCATCGCTGGCTGGGCGGCCTGCTCACCAATAACTCCACCATTCAGAAATCCATCCAGAGGCTGAAGGAACTCGAGGAGATGAGCAAGGATGGGCGATACGACCTCCTGACCAAGAAAGAAGTCATGCGGCTGGAGCGTGAGCGGAAGCACTTGGACCAGAACCTGGCGGGTATCAAGGAAATGCCGGGCCTGCCCGACGCGCTGTTCGTTATCGACTCCAGCAAGGAGGAGATCGCGGTTCTCGAGGCCCGCAAGCTGGGCATACCCGTTGTGGCGGTTGTGGATACGAACTGCGATCCCGATCTGGTGGATAACATCATTCCGGGCAACGATGATGCCCTAAGGGCGATCCGCCTGTTCGCCTCGCGGATTGCGGACGCCGTCCTGGACGGGCAGAAAGCTGCCCTCGAGAAGCAGCTCGAAGCCGAAAAGATCGCCGCCGAGAAAGCGGCCGAGGAGCTGGAAGCGGAACGCGAGCGGGCGGCACTTACGGCCGAGGGGACCCTGGCTGAGGAAGACATGGCCGAGGGTTTGGAGATGAGGGTCGAAGATTCCGAAGACCAATTTTCCCCCGCCGTTCGCGCGGCAGAAGAGGCCGCCGACGGCAAGGTGAGGATCCCCAAGACGAGGCGCCGGGACGCGGAGGGCCGGGAACGCGGGCCCGGGGGCTCTGATGAAAATGACCAACCGGCGCGAGACGTGTCTTAAGCCGGCCGGATTCGGACTTTGATTTCGGGTGGGCGGGACGGATGACATCGCCTGCCTTTTTCATGTGGGAAGGACAGAGGAGCGAATGAGCGTTTCCGCGGAACAGGTGAAGAAGCTGCGCGAGATGAGCGGCGCGCCGATGATGGAATGCAAGAAAGCGCTCGAAGAGGCCAAGGGGGATTTGGAGGAGGCCTTCACCGTCCTGCGCAAGCGCGGGCAGGCAATGGCCGCCAAGAAAGCCGGCCGCGTAGCATCCGAAGGGGTCGTCGCCTCCTACATTCACGCCGGCGGAAAGATCGGCGTTCTGGTCGAAGTCAACTGCGAGACGGATTTTGTGGCCCGCAACGAGGAATTCCAGCAGTTGGCTCACGACCTGGCGATGCAAATTTGCGCCACAAACCCCCGCTTCATCCGCAAGGAGGACGTGGCGCCGGAGATTCTGGATCGGGAGAAAGAGGTCCTGCGCGCCCAGGCGGCGGCCTCGGGGAAACCGGAGGCCGTGTTGGCGCGGATCGTGGAAGGCAAGATCGGCAAATTCTACGAAGACACCTGCCTCTACGAGCAGCACTTCATCAAGGACCCTTCCGGGAGCCAGACAGTACGTGAACTTCTGGTTTCCAAAATCGCCAAGTTCGGTGAGAACATCACCGTGCGGCAGTTCGCGCGATTCAAGGTGGGCGAGGGGATGTCCAAAGACGCCGCGGAGAACGCGACAGCCGGCTGATCCCCAACCTTGGATATCTCAAGGGAACAGGGTAACGATACCTCCGACACTAATGATGAGCGAACCGGCTTTTCGCCGAATCCTGCTGAAGCTGAGTGGCGAGGCCCTGATGGGGGCCCAGGGATTCGGTGTTGACCCAGAAACGGCGCATCGCATCGGCCGGGAAATCCACGAAGTTCACGATCTGGGCGTTCAGATTGCTCTGGTGGTGGGAGGAGGAAATTTCATTCGCGGTGTGGCGGCTTCGGCCCACGGCATCGACCGCGTGGTGGCGGACAACATGGGAATGCTCGCCACCATCATCAATGCTCTGGCGCTCCAGGACGCGCTCGAAAAGCTGGGTTCTTTTACGCGGGTAATGACGGCGATTGAGATGCGCCAGGTGGCCGAACCCTTCATTCGCCGCCGCGCCATCCGGCACCTCGAAAAAGGGCGCATTGTGGTGCTGGCCGGGGGGACCGGGAATCCTTATTTCTCGACGGACACGGCGGCGGCATTGCGCGCCATGGAAATCAAGGCTGAGGTGATTTTGAAAGCCACAAAAGTGGACGGCGTTTATGATGCCGATCCCAAGAAGGTCCCCAGTGCCAAGCGCATTGAGCAGATCACTTACCTCGACGTGCTGTCGCGCGGGCTGGCGGTCATGGATACCACGGCGATATCCATGTGCATGGACAACAGCCTGCCTATCATCGTTTTCAACCTGAACGTTCCCGGCAACCTCAAGCGGGTGGTGATGGGAGAGAAAGTGGGTTCGCTGGTGGCCCCCTGATCTCCAATCCGGGAGACGACTTCCATGATCAATGAAACTCTGGCGCAAACCAAAACTCGTATGGGAAAGGCCCTGGACGATTTTCGGCAGGAATTGGGCACTTTACGAACGGGGCGCGCTTCGGCAGCACTGCTGGATTCCATCCGGGTGGATTACTATGGCACGCCGACGGCGTTGAACCAGGTGGCGACGCTGGGCGTTCCCGAGCCGACGCTGCTGACGGTCCAGCCTTGGGACGCCAGCCTGCTGGGGGCCATCGACAAGGCCATCCGGTCCTCCGACCTGGGATTGAACCCGGTGAGCGACGGGAAGATCCTGCGGGTTCCTATTCCTGCCTTGACCGAGGAGAGGCGCAAGGAGCTCGTCAAACACCTCCACAAGGTCCTGGAGAACCATCGGACGGCGGTGCGTAACATCCGGCGCGATACCAATGACGCCCTGAAGAAGCTGCTGAAGGATAAGGCGATCTCGGAGGACGAGGAAAGGCGGGCACTCGACGACGCCCAGAAGCTCACCGACGAGTTCGTCGAGAAGCTGGAGACACAGGCGAAGAGCAAGGAGCAAGAGATCCTGGAAATGGGTTGAGTGCCCCCCGTTTTCCGAAGATCCCGTGGAAACGCGCTTGACAGTTTTCCGGGCTGTCTGTTACATTCGAAAGGTTTGGGCGTGAGCCTTGTGCGGTCCCGTGTGGCTGCTTGGGAAGAAGCCGCCGGGTTGAGGAGCGCCTCGCAGGATACGAATGCCGACGTTCAACCAACTGGTTCGCCGGGGACGGCTGCTGAAGCGGTACAAGACGTCCAGCCCGGCGCTCGAAAGGTGTCCGCAAAAGCGCGGAGTATGCGTTCGCGTCTACACCCAGACGCCGAAGAAACCCAACTCGGCGTTGAGAAAAGTGGCGCGCGTCCGGTTGACGAACGGCATGGAAGTGACCACCTACATCCCCGGGGTTGGCCACAACTTGCAGGAGCACTCGATTGTTCTGATCCGCGGAGGCCGCGTTAAGGATTTGCCGGGCGTTCGCTATCACGTGGTTCGGGGAACACTGGATTCGGCCGGTGTCGGCGACCGCCGCCAGAGCCGTTCCAAGTACGGAGCCAAGAGGCCGAAGGCCTCCTAGGCTGGTTCCCTGGCCGGAGAGCCGGGGGAAAACCAAAGATTCAATATGCCGCGTAAAGGCACAGTCGAACGCCGCGAGGTGAGGTCGGACCCGATCTTTGCGAACCCCCTCGTGGAGAAGTTTATTAATTGCGTGATGTACGAGGGCAAGCGGACCGTTGCCCAGGGCATCGTTTACGACGCTTTTGAGCTCATGAAGCAGCGCTCGAACGACGACCCCTTGAAGATTTTCCGCAAGGCCGTGGACAACGTGAAGCCGGTCCTGGAAGTCAAGAGCCGCCGAGTGGGCGGCGCCAACTACCAGGTGCCGGTGGAAGTGAACAAGAACCGACAGACCTCGTTAAGTCTCCGCTGGATCATCGGCTATGCGAGGGCACGAGGCGATAAGTCCATGGTGGAGAAGCTGGCCGCGGAACTCCTGGATGCAGCGAACAACCGCGGCGGGGCCATCAAGAAACGGGACGACACGCACCGCATGGCCGAGGCCAACAAGGCTTTCGCTCACTACCGCTGGTAATCCGTCGGTGGACGGATTTCGGGAATCCGTCAGCTGACGGATTCGCAAATCCGTCGGCTGAGGGATAAGCATTGGCAAGGCGGGATGTGGCTCAACCCAGAGTCACGATCCGCCCTGATCCCCGCGTCTGCGGGGTCCAACGCTCAATTTACTGCGGGAGAACCGGATCCCGCTCCACGGGATCGGGTGCGGGTTTCTGTACGTGGGAGTTTATGCCGCGAAAAGTACCGCTCGGGAAAATCCGGAATATCGGCATCATGGCGCACATCGATGCCGGGAAGACCACCACGACGGAGCGGATCCTCTACTACACGGGGATCACGCACAAGATGGGAGAGGTGCACGAAGGCACCGCCGTCATGGACTGGATGGAGCAGGAGCAGGAGCGCGGCATCACCATCACCTCGGCGGCGACCACCTGTTTTTGGAACGACATCCGAATCAACATCATTGACACGCCGGGTCACGTGGACTTTACGGCGGAGGTTGAACGGTCGCTCCGGGTGCTTGACGGAGCGATTGCCATTTTAGGGGCGGTGGAAGGCGTCGAGCCGCAAACGGAGGCCGTCTGGCGGCAGGCCGACAAATACCGCGTGCCGAGAATCGTCTTCGTCAACAAGATGGACCGCACGGGCGCGGATTTTGAAGCCTGCCTCGAACAGTTGCGCAGCAAGCTGCGCGCCAACCCGGTTGCGGTGCAGCTTCCCCTTGGCTCCGAGGACCAGTTCCAGGGGGTCATCGATCTGGTCGCTGAGCGGGCCATCGTCTACAAGGAGGAAACCCTGGGTGCCGGCTACGACGTGAAAGAAATTCCCGCCGAGTACGCCGAGAAGGTCCGCCACTACCGGGACCAGATGATCGAAACCCTGGGCGAAGTTGACGACCACATGCTGAGCAAGTACGTTCACGGCGCGCACGTCACCGCCGAGGAACTTCAGGGCGCCGTGCGGCGTGGCACCGTGGGGTTGAAGGTGGTTCCCGTCCTCTGCGGTTCGGCGTTCAAGAACAAAGGTGTGCAGCCGCTGCTTGACGCTGTGGTCAACTTCCTCCCCTCGCCAGTGGATGTTCTGCCCACGGAAGGATTGGACCCCGGGACGGAGGAACAGATCGTGCGGCGCGCTGACGACGACGAACCGTTTTCCGCGCTGGTCTTCAAGATCATGACCGATCCGTTTGTGGGCCAGTTGGCGTTCATGCGGGTCTATTCCGGCTCGGTGAAAGTTGGGGAGTCGGTGTTCAATCCCCGGCGCGACCGTCGCGAGCGGCTCAGCCGGCTGCTCAAGATGCACGCCAACAAGCGGGAAGAGATCACGGAGATTTATGCCGGCGACATTGCCGCCGCCGTGGGGCTGAAGAGCGTCTCGACGGGTGACGCGATCTGTACCGAGAAAGCCCCCATCGTTTTCGAGGCCATGGAATTTCCGGCACCGGTTATCTCCGTGGCCATCGAGCCCAAGACCAAGGCCGACCAGGAGAAGATGGGGATGGCTCTGGGCAAGCTCACGCAGGAAGATCCTACATTCAAGGTTCACACCGACCCGGACACCGGCCAAACCCTGATTTCCGGCATGGGCGAGCTGCACCTCGAAATCCTCGTGGACCGTATGATGCGCGAGTTTAGCGTAGGCGCCAACGTGGGCCGGCCGCAGGTGGCCTATCGCGAGACCATCAGCGCCGCCGCGGAGGCGGAGGGCAAGTACATCCGCCAGACGGGTGGCCACGGGCAGTATGGTGATGTCAACCTGCGAATCGACCCCCTGCCTCACCCCGACCCGAGCGTCATAGCAGAAATCACCCGGAAGAAATCCACCAACAAATTCGATCCTGAACTGAACCTGCTCTTCATCGATGAAATCATTGGCGGGACGATTCCCAAGGAATACATCATTCCCGTTTACCAGGGCATCCGCGAAGCCATGGAGGGCGGAGTGCTTGCCGGTTACGAGATGACCGGCGTGCAGGTGGCGCTCGTCGATGGTTCATACCACGAGGTGGATTCTTCGGAGCTGGCGTTCAAGATCGCAGGGTCCATCGGTTTCAAGGAGGCGGCGCGCAGGGCCAAGCCGGTGCTGCTCGAGCCTGTAATGAAAGTCGAGGTCGTGGTCCCCGAGGAGTACATGGGAGACGTGCTGGGCGACATCAGCGCCCGCCGCGGGCATATCGAGGGGATGGAAAAGCGCGGATCGACGCAGATCATCCGCGCCAAGGTGCCGCTGGCGGAAATGTTCGGTTATGCCACGGACCTCCGCTCGCGGACTCAAGGGCGCGCCTCTTACACGATGCACTTCCTGCGCTACGAGCAAACCCCGGCCTCTATCGCCGAAGAGGTCGTCGCGCGCGTGCAGGGGAGGGTGGTTGGGAAGTGACCCGACGTCGGTTGGAGTCTGAAGCAATCCAATTCTCGCAGTGAGGCGAGGGCACCATGGCCAAGGAAAAATTTGACAGAACGAAGCCGCACATGAACGTGGGGACGATTGGGCACATCGATCACGGCAAGACGATGTTGACGGCGGCGATCACGAAGGTTTTAGCGAAGGAGAACCCGAAGGTGAAGTTTCGGC
>DATKYV010000217.1:0-5013 GCA_035528275.1 Terriglobia bacterium
GTCTTGATGACGTCGGGACCGGTCACGAACATGTAGCTCGATCCCTCGACCATAACCGTGAAGTCGGTGATGGCGGGCGAATACACGGCGCCGCCCGCGCAGGGCCCGAGAATGGCGGAAATCTGCGGGATCACGCCGGAAGCGATGGTGTTGCGAAGGAAGATATCCGCATAGCCGGCGAGCGAAGCCACGCCCTCCTGAATCCGCGCCCCGCCGGAATCGTTCAGCCCGATGACCGGTGCACCCACCTTCATGGCCAGGTCCATGATCTTGCAGATTTTGGCGGCGTTGGCTTCGCTGAGCGAGCCGCCGAAGATGGTGAAGTCCTGGGCGAAGGCGTAGGCCAGGCGACCGTTGATGCGCCCGTAGCCCGAAACTACACCGTCGCCGGGGATGCGCTGCTCGGCCATTCCGAAGTCCTGGCAGCGGTGCTCGACGAGCTTGTCGATTTCCTCGAAGGTGGACTCGTCAAACAACAGTTCCAGCCGCTCGCGGGCCGAGAGCTTGCCCTCGGCGTGCTGGCGCGCGCGACGCTCTTCCCCGCCTCCCGCCTCGGCCTGGGCTTGACGCCGCCGCAATTCTTCGAGTTTTTCTTGAAGGGTCATCTCAGATCGGGGGATCGGGTCATGGATCCATTGATTCATTGTTTCATTGAATCATTCCGGGCCCAACAGGACACTCCGAGGGTGGGGCTTCTGGCAATGAATCAATGATTCAATCAGTTAATGAACCGATTGCAAGAATTCCGCTCCAGTCTTCGCAGGCGATGATGGAATTTGTCGGCCGTTTCGGGTCGTATTTAACACTGGCCGTCTGCCCCCCCAAGCTGTGCGCCGAAGCGAAAATCTCCGGCAGCATCGAAACATCCTGAGCGACTTCGTAGGTCACGCCCGCGACTTGGTACTTGTAGACGATCAAGCAGGGCGAAGTCCCCGCACGCTCGGATTCGATCAAATCCACAACGTGCCCGGCGGTGATTCTTCCCCGGCGGCTGATGTCCAGGCGGCGAAGTCTTTCGATCTCCTCCGGAGATTTCTTTCGCCAGCTTCGGATCCGAGCGACAATCCACGTGCCAGAGGTCACCGCCACAGCCGAGGCGGCGAGGGTGATGGCCAGGCGCTCTCCAGGATTCACCGGTTTTTCGCCTTCTCCCAATCCTTCAGGAACTGCGCTTGCCCTTTGTCGGTCAAGGGATGATTCAGGAGTTGCGAGAAGACTTTGTAGGGCATGGTGGCCACGTCGGCGCCCGCCTTGGCGGCATCCACCACGTGCAGCGGGTGGCGAAGCGATGCGGCCAGCACTTGCGTCTTGAACGAATAGTTGCGGTAAATGGTGACGATGTCGCGGATGAGGTCCATGCCAACATGAGCAATGTCGTCGAGCCGGCCGAGGAAGGGGCTGACGTAGGTGGCGCCCGTCTTCGCCACCAGCAGCGCCTGAGCGGGAGAAAAGCACAGCGTGACGTTTACTTTGATGCCGTCGCTCACCAGACACTTGGCGGCCTTCAATCCGGCCGCGGTGGTGGGGACTTTCACCACTACCCACTTGTGAAGCTTGGCCAGCTCGCGTCCCTGGCGGCACATCTCCTCGGTCTCGGTGGAAGTGACTTCGGCGCTGACCGGCCCCTGGACGATTTCGCAAATTTCCACTACCCGCTGCTCGAACTTGGCGTTTTCTTTGGCGATGAGGCTCGGGTTGGTGGTGACGCCGTCCAAAACGCCGAGACTTACGGCTTCGCGAATCTCATCCAAATTGGCTGTGTCGAGAAAAAACTTCACGGCAGACTCCTTCCCAGCAAGTTGCCCCGGAGGACTTTGTCTATTATAGCATTCAGCTTCCGGATGTATGAAGCGGCCGCCGAGTCCGGGGCTGGAAGTTCCGGATAACGGGTCTCGATGCTGAATTCCTCCGAGGGAGAACTCTCGTTGCCCGTCAGGTCCGAGGCCGTCACGCGATAGAAATAGGATCGGCCCGCCTGGGTCGAGGAATCGCGGAAGACTTGAGTAATCAGCAGCTCCGGGTTGATCTTCTGGAAGGAGCCATTCCCTTCGCGACGATAGACGTTATACCCGGCGAGGTCAGCCTCGACGTCGGCCGCCCAGATGAGCTCCACACCTTCCCCCGTGTAAATCCCGCTCAGCCCCCTGGGGACGGCGGGCGGATAGATGTCGTGCGGCGTAATCGGCACCACCAGGGAGTCTTCGCTCTCGGCAACCTGGCCATTCTCCCTGAAGACGGCGCGAACCTTGTAGAAAAGGGGTCGATCGAACTCGAAATCCGGGTCGGCATAACTCACCGAAGCAGTCTCGCCCAGGAGCTCGTACGAGCCAGGCTCGCCGGTCTGGCTGCGGTAGATCCGGTAAGCCGAAGGCTCGGGCGCCTCCGCCTCATTCGCGCCGCGCTGGGGCGGAGACCAGGTCAAGTCGAGCGCATTCTCTCCTGGAATAACTCGAAGGTTTTCGACCGGTCCGGACACTCCCAGAAGCGTCGCCGTGACTGCATTCGATGGGGTGCTTTCCACCGGGCGGTGCCGGAAGCCCCGGGTGAGGGTGCTGACTGAAAACCGAAATGTTGCGCCCCGCCACTGCCTGAACTCCTGATCCGAGAGGGCAACAGGGTAAACCAACCTTCCATCCCGTGCGTAGCGCTGGACGTCGTCGGGCTGCAGGACCTTCCAAAGCTCCTCAGCGGGGGATGCAACCGCATTCTGGCCGGATGGATGGACGACGCGAGAAATTCGCACTTCTATCGGTTTGGTAAGGCGCTCGCTGTCGGTGGTGAGTTGGGGAAGGGCAAAGGTGAAGCGAAGCGTCCTGCCGACTTGGGAAACCGCCAGGTCCTTGACGGGCTCCGGCCGCTCGACCCGCGGCGGCTGGGGAGGTCCTTGCACGCCGCAGGACTGAAACCACAAGCTGCAGCACAGGAAGAGAGCGAGCAAGAACAATCTGGCGTCGCGGCGATGCCGCCCGCCAGAAATGGCAGGGACGACCAGATTGGGTGCGGATAATTTGGCGGTGCGCGCGGCTCCCGGATGACAGCTCACAGAATGTACCGGCTGAGGTCCTGATTCTTGACGATATCGGCCAACTGTTTTTGCACGTAATCGGCTTCGATTCGGACAGTCTTCTTTTTCAGGTCGGGGCCTTCAAAGGAAATTTCGTCGAGCAGCTTCTCCATGATGGTGTGCAGGCGCCGGGCGCCAATGTTCTCCGTCTGCTCGTTGACCAGAGCGGCGTAGCGGGCGATTTCCACCAGCGATTCTTCAGCGAATGAAAGCTTGATCCCCTCGGTTTCGAGCAGCGCCGCGTATTGCTTCACCAGCGCGCTCTTGGGCTCTTTCAGGATGCGAATGAAATCCTCGAGGCTGAGTGTGTGCAGCTCGACGCGGATGGGGAAGCGGCCCTGGAGCTCGGGGATCAAGTCGGAAGGCTTGCTGACGTGGAAGGCTCCGGCGGCGATAAAGAGGATGTGGTCCGTGCGGACCATGCCGTAGCGGGTGTTCACCGTTGTGCCCTCGACGATGGGGAGGATATCGCGCTGCACGCCCTCCCGGCTGACGTCAGGCCCGTGGCCGCGCTCGCGGCCTGCGATCTTGTCAATCTCGTCGATAAAAATGATGCCCGATTGCTCCGCTCGGTCCACCGCGGTGCGAGTGACCTGGTCCATGTCGATCAGCCGGTTTTCTTCCTCCTGGATCAAGTAATCCGCCGCCTCGGCAACGCGCATGCGACGCTTCTTGGTCCGCTGGCCGAAAAGGCCGGGCATCAGATCCTTGATGTTGATGTCCATCTCTTCGACGCCCTGCGGGGTGATAATCTCGAAAGAGGGAAAGTTCCGCTCGCGGACGTCCACTTCCACGTTGCGGTCGTCGAGCTTGCCCTCGCGGAGCTGGGCGCGGAGCTTCTCGCGCGTGCGCTGGAACTGCTCGCGCTGGCGTTCTTCCTCCTCGGTGGAAGGACGGTCACCGCGGGCAGCTGCCAGCGGGGGCAGGAGGAGATCGAGTAATCTCTCCTCGGCATTTTGCTCGGCCTTCTCCGCGACCTCTTCAATCTTCTCTTCGCGGACCATCTCGATGGAGATCTCCACCAAGTCACGCACCATCGATTCCACATCGCGGCCCACGTAGCCCACCTCCGTAAACCGGGAGGCTTCCACCTTCAGAAACGGAGCGTTGGCCAGCCGGGCCAGGCGGCGGGCGATTTCTGTTTTGCCCACCCCCGTGGGGCCGATCATGATGATGTTTTTGGGGAGGATCTCCTCGGCTAGTTCCGGGGCGAGTTTCTGGCGGCGCATGCGGTTCCGCAAGGCGACGGCCACGGAGCGTTTCGCCGCCGCCTGACCCACCACGTATTTGTCGAGCTCGGTCACGATCTGGCGCGGTGTCAGGTCATCCAGCGATGTGGTGGTTTCGAGAGTTTCCGGAAGATAAAAGACCATGGGGATTCGGCCCGAGCCTCGGGCCTAGAGCTCCTCGATGAAGATCTGGTTGTTGGTGAAGATGCAGATTTCTCCGGCCAGCGACATCGCTTCTTGCACGATCTCCCTGGCTCCGAGCGAGGAGTGTTTGGTGAGGGCGCGGGCGGCCGCCAGCGCATACGGCCCACCCGACCCGATGGCGACGATGCCGTCATCGGGTTCGATCACGTCCCCGTTGCCGCTCACCAGGAACGTGCTCTTCTTGTCGGCGACCACCAGCAACGCTTCCAGGTGGCGCAGCGCCCGGTCGGTTCGCCAGTCCTTGGCCAGCTCGACGACGGCGCGGCTCAGGTTGCCGTGGTATTCCTCCAGCTTCTGCTCGAACCGGGTGAAAAGCGAAAGCGCGTCCGCAGTGCTTCCCGCGAACCCGGCGAGAACCTTGTCGCCCGCCAGGCGGCGGATCTTGCGCGCTTTCTGCTTGACGATGCTCTCGCCCATGGTCACCTGACCGTCACCGCCCATGGCCAGGCGGTCTCCTTGCCGCACACAGAGTATCGTCGTCCCGTGAAATGCCGCCGGCTTACTCACACAACCTCC
>DATKYV010000218.1:0-23571 GCA_035528275.1 Terriglobia bacterium
CGTGGCGCCTTGGGGGGTTCCCTGCCCCGATTGAAGATCACGGACGTCGAAACCTGGGTTCTCAACTGCGGCTCGCTCTTCATTCTCGTCAGAACCGACCAAGGGATCACCGGCTACGGCGAATCGAGCCCCATGAATGTCGGCGCCATCGCCAGCATGGTGAATGAAGCGATGAAGCCCCTGGTGATCGGCCAGAACCCGCTCGACTATGATCGATTGTGGGAAAGCATGTATTTCCGCACCTACAAGCTGGGGGTGATGGGGGCGCAGGCCGAGGCCATTGCGGGCATTGACATCGCGTTGTGGGACATCCTCGGCAAGGTCACCGGGCAGAGCATTTCCCAGCTTCTAGGCGGACGCCGACGCGACCGGGTCCGCATGTACGCGAGCATCGGAGACGGTGCGGAATCGACTCCCCAGGAAATGGCCGGACGCGCGGCCAAGGCCGTCGAAGAAGGTCACACCATGGTCAAGATGCGCATGGACTGGACGGCACGCCGCACCGACGTCAATCCCGCTCACGACTGGGCGGTGCTCAGCGAGACTCGCAAGGCCATCGGAGATAAGGTTGAGCTGGGCTTCGATCCCAACAACGGTTTTTCGGTTCCCACCGCCATCCGTCTTGGCCGGCGCGCCCAAGATGAATTGGGATTGATTCATTATGAGGAACCCGTGGCGCAATACGATTACCGGGGGATCGCCCAGGTGGTGGCGGCGCTCGACGTCGCAGTCGCCGCGGGCGAACAGGAATACACCCGCTGGCAATTCCGCGACCTCATCTCGCAGGCCAACGTGGACATCGTCCAGCCGGACCTCGTGAAGTGCGCGGGAATTACCGAGGGCGTCCGCATCGCCGCCCTGGCGAGCGCGCACAATCGCATCCTCGTGCCTCACCAGACGCAGCCTTCGATCGGCACGGCGGCGAACCTGCATTTCACGGCCAGCTTCGCCCGCGAAGACCGCGCCCAGGAGTACGACATCAACTCCAAGCGAGCCATCTTGAACCGGGTGATCCACCCGCCGCTCGAACAGAAGGACGGCTACCTCACGGTGCCGGATGGCCCCGGGCTAGGGATTGAAGTGGACGAGAAGGAACTCCGCAAACTGCGCGTTGAATAGGTGGGCCCCATCAGCCGAAGGGGGATTCTCAGAAGGGGTGGCGACAGCATGAGACAACGAATTCTGCCCTCGTGTCTCTTTTCTCTCATTCTCTTCATCACCAGCTTTGGGTACTCCCAGGAATCACCTCGGGAACCCTGGTACCGGCAAGCCATGCGCTGGGGCCAAGTCAATATCAACGAGCGCGACCCGGAAACGTTCGATGTAGCAAAGTGGATGGATTACTTCCACCGCTGTCATCTCGACGGGATCACCGTCAACGCCGCGGGAGTCGTGGCCTACTATCCGACGGAGGTTCCGCTCCACCCGCGCTCGAGATTTCTCGGCAGCCGCGACCTTTTCGGGGAGATTGTGAAGGCGGCGCGGCAGGCCAATCTTCATGTTCTCGCCCGTTTTGATCCCTCTTACCAGCGCGAGGACTTCTATTACGCTCACCCGGATTGGTTCAGCCTGGACAAGGACGGGAAACCCAACCTGCTGACCTGGCCTCCCGAACCGCGCGAGAAGCTCTACGAGATTTGCCCGAACAGCCCGTACTTCTGGGAATACATGCCGCGAATTTTCGAGGAAATCTTTGCCCGCTACGATGTGGATGGGATTTTCGGGAACGCCTGGGACGGTTACGGAGGAATCTGCTACTGCCGGTACTGCCGCGAGCGCTTCAAAGCCGATACGGGGCTCGATCTGCCCGCTGCCGAGGATCGGAACGATCCCACGTACCGCCGATGGGTCACCTGGCACTACCGCCGGCTCGCCGATGTTTGGGAATTCTGGTCAAAGACCATCAAACGCGTGAAACCCGGAGCGATTTTCGTCCCCAACCAAACCAACAGCGCCGGCATGCACGGCTTCATCGAACGAGGCCAGGAGATGCTGCACACCGAAAACCAAGGGCGCGGGCCAAACACCCCGCTGTGGCGAATCGGCATGTCGGGAAAACTGCTGCGGGAGCTGAGCAGGGGCGAACGTCCCTACTGGCTGTTGGTGGGCTATTACCTGCCGGGGTGGCGCCACGCCTCCAAGCCCGAAGCTGAACAAAGGGTTTGGATGGCCGATGCCCTGGCCAGCGGCGCCCGTCCCTGGTTCCACATCGTGGGCGCTGACCAACAGGATCGCCGAGGGTTCCGGAGTTTCGAAGACTTTTTCAACTTTCACTGGCGAAACGAGAAGTACTTTCGCAACCTGCGCTCCCGCGCCGAGGTGGCGCTGGTCTACTCTCAGCCCACCATTGATTTCTACCGTCAGACAGGCGGCGGAGGGCCTCTCGGATCGCCGCCACGCGTCGACGACAGCATTCAAGGCGCCTACCAGGCACTGCTCGAAGCCAAGATTCCGTTTGACATGCTCCTGGCCGAAGACCTGGAAGGGTCTGCCCCCGACCGTTACAGGGCGATCGTCCTTGCCAACACGGCAATGCTGAGCGACAGCGCCGTCAAAAATCTCGAGCGCTTTGTCGAGCGCGGCGGCGGGCTGGTCGCCACCTTCGAGACGTCGCTCTATGACGAAACCGGCAAGCGTCGCGAAGATTTTGGCCTGGGGAAACTCTTTGGTGTCCATTCGACTACGGATGGCATTCTTGGTCCGCTGGGGCATTCTTACATGCGGATCGCCGAAAACGAGCCTTGGGCGAACGCCTTCGAGCAAACTGCAATCCTGCCAAACACGCGATATCTGGTGCCCGTGTCATCGCCAGGCGACGCTCGTCATCCGCTATGGCAGATTCCGCCCTATCCTGTTTATCCGCCGGAGACAGCCTGGAGGCGAGTCGAGAAGCAAAATGTCCCGCTCGCCTATGTCCACGAGGCGGGTAAAGGCCGCGTGGTGTATTTCCCCGGCGACCTCGCGGCAACGTATGGGGTGACGCATCTCCCCGATCACGGCCGACTGCTGCGGAGCGCGCTGCGCGAAGTGGCTCCCACCAATTCCCGCGCAGCCGTGGAAGGACCGGGGCTGGTTGACTTCTCGCTTTTTGAGCAGGCCGGGGCGAACCGCCTGGTGGCGTTCCTCGTTAACCTCACGAACCCCGCCGCCTGGCGGCCGCCCCTGACCGAGATCATCCCCGTGGGCCGGCAAACAGTGACCATCCGACTTCAGCCGGGGGAAAGTTGCAGCGCTGCTCGATTGCTGGTGAGCGGCAAGGAGGCGAAGTTCACCCAAACCGGCGAAATGCTTGTCGTTGAGGTCCCGGGAATCGCCGACTTTGAAGTGGTCGTTGCGGACTTGAAGTAAAAGCCGGATGAAACTCGTCCATGCTTCTCCGCAACACTTTCTTTCATCCGCGCCCGATTTTCCGCTTCAAGCATAGCCCTTGACGAACCAGCACCAGCGCGGTAAAGCTTGATTGAGGCACCATGTCAACCAATTCGAACGTCCAGCTTTCGCACTTTCACATTCTCGAGCGGACGTCGCCCAGCGCGCCGCCCCTGGCCCATCTCGAAAAGGAGATCCACCAGGTCCTCAGTGGAGTCAACCTGCCTGCTGACAGGCTTAAGGGGCGGCGCATCGCCGTCTCGGTCGGCAGCAGGGGGATCGCCAACCTGCCGGAGATTGTGCGCGGCATTTGCGGCTGGCTGAAGGCGCAGGGCGCGCAGCCGTTTGTCTTTCCGGCGATGGGAAGCCACGGCGGGGCAACAGCCGAGGGTCAGAAAAAGGTTCTTGAGGATTACGGAATCACCTCGGAAATCGTCGGCGCCGAAGTGCGCTCTTCGATGGACGCCGTTCTTGTGGGTAAGAGCCCGGAAGGATTCCGGGTCTTCATAGACCGGAACGCCTGGGAATCCGACGGTGTGATTGTCATGAACCGCGTTAAGCCCCACACGGATTTCGCCGGCAAGATCGAAAGCGGCCTGCTGAAGATGATGGCCGTGGGCATGGGCAAAATCACCGGCGCGAGCGAGGTCCACCATTGGGGATGGAAGTTCGGGTTCGAAAAGGTGCTGCGCGCCATGTCGGCGGTGACGCTGGGCTCGGGAAAAATCCTCGCCGGGCTCGCCGTCGTCGAAAACGAAGTACACCAGATTTGTGCCGCGCGAGCCGCGCTGCCGGAAGGCATCGTCGCTCAGGAAGAGAGCGCCCTGGCGATGGCTCGCGCGCTCGTTCCGCGCATTCCCTTCCCCCACCTTCAACTTCTGATTGTGGATAAGCTGGGAAAGAACATCAGCGGGGCAGGGATGGATACCAAGGTCATCGGCCGGGGCGTGGAGCTTCAGCCGGGCGACGCCCCGGATATTCGTCTCATTTACGTCCGCGACATAACGCCGGAAAGCAGCGGCAATGCCGTGGGCGTCGGGTTTGCCGATTTGATTCACGAGCGCCTGTTCCGCAAGATCGATTTCGAGAAGATGTACATCAACATCCGAACGTCGCTCAATCCCGAGGCGGCTCGCTTGCCCATGTATTCCGCCTCCGACCGGGACGCATTGCACCTGGCCCTGGGTCACCTGGGGAGCCCCGATCCCGAGGAACAGTCGATTGTGTGGATACGCGACACTCTTCAACTGAACCGCATCGCGGTTTCTTCCCGATTGGCCCGCGAAGCGGCGGGGCTCAGCGGTTGGCAGGTGACTTCGGAACAGTGCGAGCCCGATTTCGACGCGGCCGGTGACCTGGCCTCGATGTTCGAACCCAAAGGCGCATTGACCTGAGTCAATTTCCGGCACTCTCCGCAGAGCAAGACCTGCAAAAGTCCAGCGCAGAGAATTGCTTCCCTTCACCAGGCAATGGTATTCTGGCCGTGGGGAGACTCCTTTTCCTGCCTCCCCGCCAGAGATCATTAAGCATCCACGGAGACTTCCGATGAAAAGAAAACACGGACTCATTCTGTACGCGGCAATTCTGCTGGCCTCGATGGTCCTCGCCGTCTCGACTTGCTCGCCGGCCGCGGGAGCCGAGGTCGCAAAGCCCACGCTGGATCTCTCGATATATGGCCATGTCGTTCAAGTGGGCTGGGTGGTGAAAGACCTGGACAGCGTAGTGAATTACTGGGAAAAGATCGGGTTGAAGAACATCCGTCGCCCCGGAGTCATGGAATTCCCGGACGTCACCTATCACGGAAAGAAGACGCCGATCAGCATGAAGATGGCGTTTGCGGATATCGGTGGCGTTCAGATCGAATGGATCCAACCGGTCAAGGGCAAGAGCGTTTACGACGACTTCTTGCGGAAACACAGCGACGGGGTTCACCACCTCGCATTCGCCGTTTCCAGCCCCGAGCAGATGGAAAAACAACTCGCCTATTTCAAGTCAAAAGGCGTCGACGTCGTCCAGCGCGGGAGCTGGGAGGGCACAAAAGGCAAGGGATTGTTTGCTTATCTCGATACGGCGGAAAGAGGCGGCGGAGTCACGTTCGAATTGGCCTATAATCCCGACGCACCGCCAGCCGGGACCGCCTCGAAATCCGAGAACGAATACCCCTTCAACAAAATCGTGCAGTATGCCATCGTCACACCCAACCTGAAAAAGGTAGCCGCGTTTTACGAAAGCCTGGGCTTTGGCGGCATGCCGGTAGACCACAACATCAGCGTCAACCGAAAATACCGGGGGCAACCCGGCAAGTTTGAAATGAATCTTGGATGGTGGCGCTGGGGAGACGTGACGTTTGAGTGGATCGAGCCTCTGGTAGGGCCGAGTGTCTACCACGAGTCTCTGAAGGACCGAGGCGAGGGATTCCACCACCTGGCATTCAACGTCACTGACATGGACAAGGCTGTCGAGCTTCTAACCGGCAAGGGCGCGCCCGAGTCGCAGAGTGGCGGCTGGGATACTCCGACGAGCAAAGGGCGGTTCGCCTACATGGACACCGAGCGATACGGCGGAGTCAGCATCGAGTTGCTCTGGAACCAACCGATGGAAAAGTGAGGCGTTCGGCATCGAGAAATGCACGGAGCTTGACGGGCGCCACCGTTGGCATCAGAATGGTTTTCTGAGGGGCTCGTTCATGAAAGCTGAAAGACTGGGGAGCAAGGTCTGCCGGCGGGAAGGGGTTTGCGTCCTGGCGGTGGGACTCTGCTTGTTGGCGGTTGTGCCCGCCCTTCCTCAGGCCACTGCCAACAAGCCTGGCGAGCCGGCCGAATCCGCGGATGCAAGACCGGCAGCCACCTCAACTGAGAAGAAACCGAAGCTCGCTGAAATTACCCGCGTGAGCACCGATGAGGCCGCGCGCGGCGCGGCGCGCGAAAAGGCAACACCGGACGAAGATGCTTCGATAGTCGAGACCGACGAGGCCGCAGAGCCCGCTGTCACCGAGCTCAAACCAACGGTCAAGAGCTCCGGCGAGTCGCGCGGCTCGGTGACCATCGAAGACTCCAAGGGCTCGAGAGCCTCCAAGGTGCACGGCCGGGCGTACGGCTCCCTCGACCCGGAGAGCTCGGGCGACCGCCAGGAAGGCGCGGCCGTCGGGGCGGGTTCGAAGAGTGGGAAAACGAATATCTATATCGAAACGGAAAGGTCCCGCAGGACCTCACCTCCGAACCGCTGACCGATGAGCCACCGCCCACGCTACTATCTTGGTCAGTTTTTCGCCGCAAAGCAGTTTGTCTCTTCACTGATCCTCGCGTTTGTCGGGACCGCGGTTGGAGCTCCTCCGCTTCTGTCGGCCTCGCTGGACTGCGGGACCGTCGAGAGCTCGATCCTCGGCCACCCGGTCAGCGTGTGCGTGGCCCTCCCGGACAACTATGAGTCGCGATCATCCGATCGTTTTCCCACGCTTTATTTTCTCCACGGGCTTTTCGAGAACGAACGGAGCTGGAGTGAGCGCGGCGGCCAACAGATCCTGGAGGATTTGCGCAAGCAGGGACAACTCGGCGACTTCATCGTCGTGTTGCCGGACGGCGGCAAGACCTTCTACGTGAACTCGCTGGACGGCCACGAACGCTACGAGGACTTTCTCATTCGGGAACTGGTGCCTTACATCGACGGGAAATATCGGACGATCGCCAAACCCGCGGCGCGGGGCATCAGCGGGACTTCCATGGGCGGTTACGGGGCGCTGCATCTGGGCATGAGCCATCCGGACGTTTTCGGTTCCACCAGCGCCCACAGCGCGGCTCTGTTGGCCAAGATTCCTGATCCTCTCCCTACCGAAGGCCATTGGGAATTCTATGCCCGGATTCTCCAGGGGCCGTTCGGCTCGCCCCTCAGCGGCGAATACTGGGAGGAAAACAGCCCGCTGACGCTCGCCGACCACCCCGAGCGTTTCGGCGGCCTGAAACTCTATTTCGATTGCGGGGATCACGACCGCTACGGCTTCGAAGAGGGCGCGGAGCAGCTTCACCGGAAGCTGGAGTCCAAAGGGTTCCCCCATGACTTCGCCCTGCGGCCGGGCGGCCACGGCTGGACTTACTTGGCCCAATACATGAAGTATTCCTTGCTTTTCCATTGGCGGCTGTTCACGCAGGCGACGCGCGCGCTCAGCGCGTCAGGCAAGGGGGCGCCGTGAGTTCGCGTGGTTACATCTTGGGCGTCGTCCTCTGCGCGGCGATCCTCCCGCTGGCAGGCACCGCCCGGGCCCAGGCCGACGCGGAATCACGCGTCCTGGAGTACCTGCGGGGGCATGTCCGACCCGGGCAGCCCTTGGTCGTGACCGACCTTTACAACAACGTCTTCACCAAGCCCGAAGAACGCAAGGCGCTCAATAAGCTCTATGGCGCTTTTTTCGGATTCCGTTGTTCCTGGCGCAATACCAGGAGAAATTTGGTGCCCCTCCCGAATTGAAGGTTATCGCCGGACAATTCGATCTCCCCTCGACGCAGGCCGCCGACGTCCTGGTGCGCATGATGGAATCGGACCCTCGCGTTCCGAGCTTTTTGACTCGCGACCAGCAAACCGGCGAAATCATCAGCGTGGACGTGACGAGAATCCTCAATGACGCGCGGTTCGGAAAGTCCATCGAGCATCAATTGGGCGGATGGGAAGGCCGATCTGCCCCGGAATTCAAGTTGCCGGGCCTGGCGGGTGAGGAGATCGATTCGTCGGCTCTGAAAGGGCGCGTTGTTCTCCTTTATACCTGGTTCACGGGCTGCCCTCCCTGCATGAAGGAGACGCCGGAGCTTGTCGCGCTGAGCAACGAATTCCCCAGCGCGGATTTCATCGTTGTGGGGGCCAACGCCGACCGCCTCCTGGGCTTGAAGTACGATGACTCGGTCCGGCGGAAATACATCGAAGAGGAAAGAATCACATTCCCTGTGGTAAATTGGACTCGCGAAAGCGATACCGCGTATGGGAATATCTCGATTTTTCCGACCCTGTTCTTGATTGGACGGGACGGGACCATCACCCACCAGTGGGTGGGTTACGTGGGACCTGACGAACTGCGGCGCGCCATTTCCGAAGGGCTGGCGCGCCTTCCAGCGGGTCAGTGAGAAAAGCGAAAATCATTCTCGAGAAGGAGAGCAGGATCATGAAGAAGTTGAATCGGTTCACCCTCAGCGTCGTGACCGCGGCTCTACTTGCGTTCACAGCTCACCCAAGCCTCGCGCACGGCCAGGACCGCGGCGAGGCGAAAGCCAAGATTGGCAAGGCCAACGTCTCGATTGACTACGGCAAGCCCCAACTGAAAGGGCGCGACCCGATGAAGATGATGCAACCCGGGAGCCTCTGGAGGTTGGGGGCAAACGCCGCCACAACGATTACCTCCGACGCCGACCTGGATTTCGGCGGCACGCGCGTCGCCAAGGGCAAACACATTCTGCTCGCCCGCCTCGGCGAAGCCGGCAAATGGTTGCTGGTTGTTTCCGGCAAGGCGGCCAACGAATACGATCCGGACTCCAAGATCGCCGAAGCCCCGCTGGAGATGAAGGAGGGAGAAGATTCGGTCGAGGAGCTCACCATCACCTTGTCGAACCAGGACGGACGAGGCGTGATCGAGATCGCTTGGGGAACCTCTCGGCTGATCGGCTCCTTCGCTCCGGCGAAGTAAACCGAGACCTCGCGAAAAACGATTTCAGCCTCTCAAGGGATACGCAGCCGATGGCTCCACCCGTCAGCGTCCTCGCATTGTTCGCCCATCCGGATGACGCAGAATTCCTCTGCGCGGGGACGCTGGCTCACCTGGCGGATCGCGGGGCCCGGATTCACATCACCACCATGACCGGGGGAGATTGCGGCAGCACCGTTCTCCCGCCGGACAAGATCGCGCGCATCCGCCAGAAAGAGGCGGCGCGGGCCGCCAAGCTCATCGGGGCCGCGTACAGCTGCATGCACGAGAAGGACCTGCTCGTCTTCTACGACTCCCCGACGCTTCGGAAGGTCATGGAACTTCTTCGCCAGGTGAACGCGGACCTGGTCTTCACGCATTCTCCCTCAGATTACATGGTGGACCACGAAACCACGAGCCGCCTCGCTCAGTCCGCATGCTTTGGGGGCATGATCGGAAACTTCAAGACCGGGAGGCGACGCCCAGCGAAACCCCTGCGCCGAATCCCTCACCTCTACTATGCCCAGCCGTTCGGGGGGCGCGACATCCTGGGAGAAGAAATCCATCCCAACCTCTGCGTGGATATTTCGACAGCCATCGAGCGGAAAGAGAAAATGCTCGCCTGTCACGAAAGCCAGGGGGCCTTCCTTCGCGCCCAGCAGGAGATTCAAGACACCCTCGGCGCGCTCCGAGAGATGGCCCGCCGAGCGGGCGAGCGCTCAGGGCTTGCCTGGGCGGAGGGTTTCCGACAACACCTCGGGCAGGGCTTTCCTCAGGACGACATTCTGGCGAACCTACTCGGCGATCTGGTTCGGCCGGCAAGAAAGTGATCGGCTCGAACCCACTCTTCCTCGCCACTTCCGGAGGCATCCTATGGATTCCGAAATCCCTCTCGAGCAGCTTGCCTCGAGAATACCCGGCGTTTCACTCGACATGGATTCCGCATCCATGCGCAAGGCCGGATATCGCGTCGTCGACTGGCTCATCGAGAGGATTGAAAACCTCCCAAAGAGCCCTCTGGGGCGCGAACTGAGCCGCGAGGAAACCGAAAGACTCCTGCGCCAACCGATGCCTGAAGAACCGAGTGGTTTCGAGGAAGTTTTCGAAGAATACACGCGGAAGGTGGCTCCCTATGCGTATCAGTTGGACCATCCACGCTTTTTCGCCTTCATCCCCAGCGCTCCGAGCTTCGTGGGCGTGTTGGCGGAAGCCCTGGTGGCGGGAACCAACTTTTTCGCCGGGACGTGGCTGGAATCCTCGGGACCGAGTCAGGTTGAGCTGATCGTCATCGACTGGTTTAAGGAAATGCTCGGCTTGCCTGCGGGCGCCGCCGGGCTGCTGGTCAGCGGAGGATCGGTGGCCAACCTGACGGCCCTTGCCGTCGCGCGACACACCATTCTGGAGGATGCTGCGACCGGCGCCGTCGTGTACCTCTCGGACCAAACCCACGCTTCCGTCGACCGGGCGCTCCGGTTGTTGGGATTCTCCGCGGCGCAAATCAAGCGAATCCCCACCCAGCCGGACCTTCGAATGGATGTCACGAAACTGAAGGAACAAATCCGACAAGACCGCAGCCACGGACTACGGCCGTTCGCCGTGGTTGCCAACGCTGGAACCACCAACACCGGCGCCGTGGATCCACTGCCCGAAATCGGGGCGATTGCCCACCGGGAACACCTGTGGTTTCACGTCGATGCAGCCTATGGCGGTTTCGCCGCGCTCAGCGAACGAGGCCGCAAGCTCCTGGCAGGCATCGAGGGCGCCGATTCTGTGGTTCTCGACCCCCACAAGTGGCTCTACTGCCCCTTCGAGACCGGGTGCGTCATCGTCCGCGAGGGGCGGTTGCTGCCCGAAACTTTTCGCATCCTTCCCGAATACATGCGTGACGTGGCGCGCGAAGCGCAGGAAGTGAATTTCTGCGATTACGGACTGCAGCTCACCAGAAGTTTCCGGGCGCTGAAGGTTTGGATGACCGTCAAGACGTTTGGCGTCCGCCGGCTGAAGCAGATCATCAACCAGTGTCTTGATCTCACCCAGTACGCCGCGCAGCTGTTTCGCGAATCACCGCGGCTCGAAATCATCACTCCTCCTTCTCTCGGCGTATTCACCTTTCGCTACGTTCCCCGTCAACTGAAAACAGGCGACAGCCACGCCGGAACGCTCCTCGACGAACTGAACCGGAAACTCGTAGCGAAGATAATCTCCGGCCAAAAGCTCATGCTCTCTTCGACGCAGCTTGGTTCGCGTTACGTGCTGCGCTTCTGCGTCTTGAACCACCGCACGCGGCGGGAGGATATTGACGAAGCTTTGCGACTCATCGAGGACTACGGGCGCGAGCTGGAGGAAGAGTCCGCGTAGCCGGGACGGCCCGAGCCGAGGCTTTCTCGCCCGAAGGCAGGAAAGCGGCAACTTCCGCCCGGTGGCTGCGCCCTGGAAGTATAATGGTCTGTGTGATCGTGGGATACTCTGTAGCTCAGGGGTGAGTTTTTATCTGTCGGGTCATCGTTGGGAATAGAAACTCGGGCAGATCAACCGTCGAAACCAGGCCATTTCTCCCTCTCCGACTCTGCCAAGTTGTTCTCGCCCTGTGTTCCGCTCTTTCAATCCTTTCCGCGCGCCCCGCTGCCGCGGAATCGGACGGGGTGGATGTCCCTCCGGCGGCCTCCACTGAGTGGGGCCAACCGGTCGTTCGCATGCGGTTGGATTGCGACGCTCACCTGAGCCTGGAGAGGTTTGCCGACCACGTCACTCAACGGGTGGGCGAGCCCCTCGACCGCGAGAAAGTCTCTCAAAGCCTCAAGAATCTTTTCGCCACCGGGCGCTTCAGCGAACTACGGGCTGACGTCGAGCCCGCTGCGGGCGGCGTTGAGCTTATCTTCATAGCACGGGCCGTCTACTTCGTCGGCGTAGTTCACGTGGAGGGCGCCCCCGGGGTGCTGGACCCGCGGGTTCTCGAGACCGCCTCCCGACTGCGGTTGGGCGAGCCTCTCTACGCGGGTGATCTTGCCGCAGCGCGCGACCGATTGATAGCTGTTCTGGCGGAGAACGGGTACTACGAACCTCAAGTCCGATACACCACGAACCCCGACCCTGATACGCAGGCGACCGAAATCGTGTTTTCGCTAACCCCAGGTCCCGCAGCTCGGCTGGCGAGCGTGGCGTTCGAAGGTCACCTCATCGTTCCCGTGGAACGGCTCATTAAGGTGACCGGCTGGCGTCACGGTTCCCACCTCACTTCATCCCGGTTGGAACGCGGAATGTTCAAACTCCATCGCTTCTACCAGAACGAGGGCCGACTGCGAGCCACCCTGGGCGTCGGGCAAAGAACCTACGACCCGCAGCGTCGGACCGAACGACTCGTGGTGCAGGTTGAGGCCGGACCCCTCGTCCGAGTACGGGTCGAAGAGGCGCCGATCTCAAACTCCAAGAAAAAGGAGATTCTGCCCTTCTATCGCGATGGGGTGGTTGATGAAACCGCGTTGGACCGCGGCCGCCAGAACCTGGAAGACTTCTACCAGCGCCAGGGATACTACTCGGTTTCGGTCAAAGGTCGGCTGGAATCCCAGCCCGAACCCGCAATGTGGGACGTCATATACAGCGTTAACCTCGGGTCGCAAGGAACATTCGTCGGCTATGAGTTTAAGGGAAGCGAAAAGGTCTCCCCCGAGGAGCTCGCGCGCGTCATCTCCATCCACCCCAGAGATTTCATCCGCGAGCGTGGGGTTTTCAGCCACGAGCTTCTCCGGCATGATGTGGACGCGCTGAAGGCCGTCTACGAATCCCAGGGCTTTCTCGAAGCGCAGATTACGCCGCGCATTGACGACCGTTACGAAGACC
Organism: Terriglobia bacterium; assembly: GCA_035528275.1. Classification (GTDB taxonomy): domain Bacteria; phylum Acidobacteriota; class Terriglobia; order UBA7540; family UBA7540; genus DATKYV01. The sequence continues at coordinate 12,869 of DATKYV010000218.1, forward strand.
ACCCGCATCACTTGTTCGTCACCTTCGAGGTCGTGGAGGGCCCCAGGACCCGGGCGGGAGCGCTGACGATCCGCGGCGTGGATGCGAAAATGCAAAAGGAAATCTGGCCCGTGCTCCCTATGAAACCCGGCGAGCCGTTTTCGCCCACCCGGGCCAACAGGAATCGGGATCTCATCAGCGGCATCCTCGGCGACCACGGCTATACGCGCGCCAGCGTGACCTGGACGGCCTCACCGGGCAACCCCAACGAAGTCAATCTCGAGTACACAATCGTTCCCGGACGCCAGGAAAGGATCGAACGGGTCGCCATCCTGGGGCGAAATCACACGCGCCCGGGGACCATCCGTCGCGAGCTTGCGTTCCATGGGGGTGAACCTCTCAGCCAGAGCAAGATTTTGGAGTCCCAACGCCAGCTCTACGACCTGGGAACTTTCAGCCAGGTGCAGATCGCCGCCCAGGACCCGCAGAGCAACGAAACGCAGAAGACTATCCTGGTAAACGTGGAAGAAGCGCGGCGCTGGTCCATCGCGTATGGAGGTGGGATGGAGTTTCAGCGGCTGGGAAGCAACCAGCCGGAAGGAGAATTGAAGGTGAGCCCCCGCCTTTCACTCGAGGTGACCCGCCTCAACGTCGGCGGCCGCGCCCAGACGTTGACGGTGAGGGGGCGGCTTTCCACCCTGGAAAAAGGCGGGGCCATCAGCTATCTGGTCCCGCGATTTCCCACCCGGCGCGACCTGGCACTGCGTCTCAGCGCACTGGCGGAACGCAGCCGGGACGTTCTGACGTTTACATCCAAGCGCCAGGAGGCCTCCGTCAGCCTCGAGAAGCGCTGGAGCGCGGCGGCATTACTCGTCGGCCGCTATACCTTCCGGCGGGTGCAAGCTCTGGATATCTCCAACCGCATCTCGGAGGCCCAAATCCCTCTGCTCAGCCGGCCGGCCCGCGTCGCCCTGCTGGGCTTGAGCTATGCCAACGACCATCGCGACGACCCCGCCGATTCAACGGATGGTTCCTATTCGTTGGCGGACGCAGGATACTCCTGGACGCGCCTGGGGTCGCAGTCAAACTTCGTGCGCATCTCGGGGCAGAACGCCACGTACCACCGCCTGGGCCCCCATTTGATCTTTGCCCGGAACACCCGCTTCGCGGTGGAGACAACCCTCGGCCATGTCGATCCCGGAGAAGAAATTCCCCTCCCCGAGCGTTTCTTCATGGGGGGCAGCGAATCGCACCGCGCCTTCTCCATCAATCAGGCGGGACCCCGGGATCTGGAAACGGGCTTTCCCATCGGGGGCAACGCCCTCTTTCTAAATTCAATCGAACTTCGTATGCCGTTTGCGGGAAATCGGCTGGGGTTTGCGCTCTTTCACGACGCCGGCAACGTTTACTCTTCCATCCGCCGAATGCGTCTGCTGAAGGTCACCCAGAACTCTCCCACCGACTTCGATTACACAGCACACGCGATCGGGCTGGGAATTCGCTACCGGACTCCCGTAGGGCCGGTTCGCCTGGACGTGGGTTACAACTTGAACCCGGCTCGATACCAGGTGGTCGTCGACCAAATGACGAAAGCCACCGAGATTCGACGCTTGTCGCACTTTCAGTTTTTTCTGAGTATTGGGCAGAGCTTTTGACGCCGCTTCGTCCACTTGAGGCGTGGAGTTGCCCCTCAGAAGCCTGGAGAGAACAGTATGAATCATCCGTTGGGCCGGCGAAGGAAAATTCTCGGAATGGCGCTTGGCGGCCTGGCGCTCGTCCTTGAGATGGCGGCGGGCGTCGGGACACCGGCCGCCGCGGCGGAGAGCGTCGACCGGGTGGTCGCCTCCGTCGACAACATCGCCATCACTCAGAACGATGCAGAGAAGCAATACCGGCTGGAACTCTTCCTCAACGGCCGGTCGCCGGAGGAAGCGCCGGGCTCCAGTCTGGAAGGCGTTCGGGACCGGTTGATCAACCATCTCCTCATGGAACAGGAGGCCGAGGTGGAGGCCGGGAATCTGCCCGATTTCTCAACCCAGGCGGAGAAGGCATGGGAAGAGGTACGCGGCAAGTATGCGAGCGAAGAAACATTCCAGGCCGCCTTGGAGAAGCTGGGCATGAGCCGCCAGGAGATTCTCGGCCGACTCCAGGCACAGGAGCGGACACTTTACCTGATCGATGAGAGGCTCCGTCCCGCCGCCTGGGTCGATCTCTCGGAAATCGAGAGCTATTACAATGAAACATTCGTGCCGGAATACGAGCGGCGGCGCGCTTCAAAGCCCCCGCCACTGGAAGAGGTCGAGAGCCAGATCCGTGAAATACTCGTCCAGAAGAAAATCGACCAGCTGCTTCCCAACTGGTTGGAGGAAATTCGCACCGGCCGACGCGTAAGGGTCCACTCTTTTTGAGCGCTTGGCCCGGCCTCCAGGCGGACAGACCGACGAGATGTTGAAACGCTTCCGCAAACCGCTTTATGTGCTTGGAGCGCTGCTCTTGCTGGCGGGCGCGGCGCTCGTTGTCTTGGACAGCGACTGGTTCCAGCAAGCGCTCGAACGGCGCCTCGTGGCGCGACTCGAAGAAATGACGGGAGGGCCCGTTAAGGTTGCTCACTTTGGCTTCGAACCCTTAATCCTCGAGCTGACGATGCGCGGGCTCGTGCTCGAGGGAAGGCGGCTTCCCTCCGAACCTCCTCTCTTTACAGCCCGGTTGGTCGCCGCGCGGATCAGTCCCCTGGCGCTCCTCCGTCGGAAGTTGATTCTGAGGAGTTTCGAATGGGATGGCGCCGAGGTTCACCTCATGACGCGCTCCGATGGGACCACGAACTTGCCCGCGCCCCCGAGCGCGACCCTGCTAGGGGGATCTGCCGGAGATCTTCTCGATTTCTCCATCGCCCGGGTTACCCTTTCGCGAACGCAGTTCTTTTGGAACGATCAACGTGTGCCGGTGGAGTTGAACGCCCGGGAACTCGGCATCCTCTTGCGATTCCACCCCGTGGAGCGGTATTCGGGAAGTATTTCGGTCGCCTCGGCAAGGGTAAAAACCCCTCGATGGAACGTTCCCATTTCTTACCTCGCGGCGCGATTCAGAATTTCGGAAACGGGCGCCAACGTGGACTCCCTCGTCTGGCAGGTTGTCGGTCTCAAGGGAAAAGGGTCTTTCGAGGTCCACAATCCGTCGTCTCCGCAAGGGCGCTTCTCGTTCCAGATGGACGGCGAAATATCGGACTTGGCCAGGGCGTTGGGTTTGGACCAGCTCCGGGGTGGCCGGATGTCGTGCACCGGCGACGGCTCGTATGGCCCGGAGGTGTTTTCAGCCCGGGGGCACGTTCAGGTTCTTCAACTCGCTATAGAAACGGAAGGATTCCAGCCGGGGCTCATGGACCTCAGGTCCGATTACTCGGTAGACGCAGGTCACGTGAAGCTCTCAGACCTTCAGCTCAGAGCACTCGGCGGAGCGGCACGGGGTAGCGGAGAAATCTCGCTCGAAGGCTCCTCACCCCGGGTTGAGCTGAGTACCCGCGTCAGCGGCTTGGATTTGACAGCCCTCCTGCAATCCCTCGCCGGTGCGGACCCCAGTCTGGCCCGAATTCCCTTCGCTTCAAAACTAAACGGAACGGCGGACGTATCCTGGCGAGGGGCGTTGGAGAATCTAAAGTCCCGGTTCAATTTGCAATTTCAGCCACCTGACGTGAGTTCGCCGGGCCAATACCCTCTGCAAGGGTCCATGCAAGGCAGCATCGAGACGACCCCCATCCCGACTCTGCGCATTCAAGAAAGCACTTTTCACACTCCCGACTCCCGCCTGACCGCCCAGGGAGTCCTGGGTCGGCGGGAGGCTGCCCTCACCGTGCAACTCGAAACATCCAACTTTGAAGAGTGGCGCCCGCTTGCGAGGTTTTTTGCCCGCCCCACGGAACGTATCCCTCTGACCCTCAGATCCCCTCTGACCTTCTCGGGTACGCTGCAAGGTCCCGTGCGTCGCCCCGAGGTTCGCGGGCGGTTTAGCATCGGCCCGTTCGAATACCGGGAATGGTCATGGGACAGCCTCAGGGCGGACGTCAGCGTGGGACCGGATTTTCTAGAGGTTTCTTCCGGCCGGCTTTTGGGTGGCGACAGCACCGTGACTCTGACCGGCGCCGTGACCCTGGAAGAATGGAGGGTGGCGCACGACGGCCCCGCACGCCTCTCGGTTCGCCTCCAGCGCACTCCCCTCGAAGGTCTGCGAGCCGTCCTGGGGCTTGACTACGATCTTCGCGGCCTTGCCACAGGCGAGTTGAACCTCGAGGGGACGATTCAAGACCTCGCGGGAACGGGCACGCTGCGCGTGGAACGGGCGGTTTATGCGGGAGAGCCGATTGACTCGTTCTCCGCGCGCCTGCGCATCGCCCAGTCCGTCTGGCACGTTGATGACATCACGCTGACTAAAGGCGTCGGCCAGGTTTCGGGTCAGGCTCGCGTCGGACCCGACCGCCGCTACTTTTCTATCGAACTCCACGGAACTGGATTGGCGCTGAGTGAGTTCAAATCTCTGGAGGCCATCGGCAAACCCGGCGCACCCGGCCAGGTGCAGGGCGACGTGGCCTTCGACCTCCACGGCGAAGGAACGCCCGAGGAGGTTCACCTCAGCGCGACTTGGGACATCGCCAAGCTTCAAGTTACCGGCAGTGAGATTGGCGACCTACATGGAGGACTCGATTGGCAAGGCGGGAGTATGGACCTCAAGGGCGCCACGCAGGGGCCGGGAGGAGACCTCACGTTTGCCGGGAGCGTTCAGACCGAGGGCGATTGGGCGGTTGACCTGGCGGGAGATTTTTCAAACCTTCGCACCGGACCGTGGATTCGCCTGGCCATGGGCGACAAGTTCGAAGCGCGCGTCATCGTTGCCGGATCCTACACCGTTCGCGGTCCCCTCAAGATCCCCAAGGCCCTTGTTGCAAACAGTCAGGTGCGCACCCTGGAAATCAACTTTCCTGACCTGAGCTGGAAGAATCAAAGCCCCGTCGAGCTGCGGTATGAAAACCGGACGCTGACCGCCAGCCGGTTCCACCTGCAAGGCCCTTCGACGGACCTGGAGGTTGAGGGCTCGATTCGATTCGGGGAGCAGGCGGCGCTTTCGGTTACCGCCCAGGGCAGCGCCGACGCGACATTGCTCACCCTGATCGATCCGGCCCTGCAAGCCTCGGGAGGCTCTCAGATCAGGGCGCGCATCACCGGCACCCCCTCCCAGCCGCGCGTCCACGGTGTCCTCAGCGTTCGAGATGTCAGTCTGGGCTACAGCAATCTCCCTTTCCGCCTTACCGATCTGACCGGTGAAATCGCCCTGGAGGGAGAGCGTGCCACGTTGCGCTCTCTGAAAGGCAGCAGTGGCGGAGGCAGCGTGGTTCTGAGCGGCTTCGCCACGTTCGGCGGGACGCAGCGCTTTGACGCGCGGATGGACCTGGAAAACGTCCGGGTCCAATATCCTCAGGACTTCACATCGGTCCTGGGGGGCAGCCTGCGCTTAATCGGAACCGCGGGTCGCGGCCAAATCACCGGTGACCTGACTGTACGCCAGATCTTTGCCAGCGACCAATTCAACCTTATCGCCCATCTCGGCGAGTCAGGCGGGCCAGGAAGCGGACTGACGCCGGGCATCCCGTCCTCCTTCGCCTCAAATATCCGCCTGAACGTTCAAGTCAGCTCGTCACCCGCCGTGCGGCTGGAAACGCGCGACCTTCGCCTGGTGGCCGACGTTGACTTGCGCATTCTGGGAACCCTGGCCAATCCCGTGGAGGTGGGGAGCATCCACATCCTAAGTGGTGAGGCCGTGTTTCGTGGCAATCGCTACACAATCAACCGGGGCGACATCAGTATGACCAACCCGTTCCGCACGCAGCGCACCCTTGACCTTGAAGTCCAGACGCGCGTGCAGCGCTATGACCTGACGGCTGAAATCTCCGGCCCACTCGACCGCCTCAAGGTGGCCTACCGCTCCGACCCGCCATTGCCCACCGCCGACGTTCTCTCTCTCCTTGCCCTCGGCTTCGCCGGCCAGCAGCAGGAGATGTCCACGAGCGCCGGACAACCGCTGCCCACGGTGGGCGCCAGCGCGCTGCTCTCGGAGGCTCTCTCCAGTCAGATCTCCGGACGCATTCAAGAACTGTTTGGCGTCAGCCGCATCAAGATCGAGCCCAACGTCGGCGGGCTCGGCGCATCTACGGGCGGCGCCCGCATTACCGTCGAACAGCGGGTCACACGGGACTTGACCATTACGTATGTGACGACCACCGATTCGTCGCAGCGACGGATCATTCAGGTGGAATGGATGCTGAGCGACAAGGTTTCTCTGATGGGCGTTCGCGATCAGAATGGCATCATCGGCGGGGAGTTGAGGTTCCGGCAACGATTCAAGTAGTCGGCCGCGCGGCATGGTAATTGGCCGCAACAAACGACAAGCGGAACTAGACGGGACCGGAACGGCTCACACTGATGAAGGTCCCGCCCCGTGGCCGGTATTCGAGCAGAATGCTATACTGAGAGTTTGCCACACGTGCTCCGGCGCAAACCGAGTGCCGGCGCGCGGCGGACCGAAGCGATTCATGGGACGCGGAGAGGTGTCCGAGTGGCTGAAGGAGCACGCTTGGAAAGCGTGTTCACGAGAAATCGTGACGTGGGTTCGAATCCCACCCTCTCCGCCAGTTTTGCCATCCCGAGTCGCAGCCTGCGAAACCCCAAGGAGATTGGCGCGCTTCCCTCAACCAGCCCTTGCGCGCTCTTTCAGACCCCGTCGCGCACCCTTGCGATGCGCCGATGAACTCCTCCGGAATCCTCAACGCCTCGCGTTGCCAGCGCCGTGCAAGTCCACTATGATACTCGTCATCGGCGGTGGGGACCGACGACAACAACTCTCTGATGGTGCAGTGCGAAAACCTGCACAAGCGCTACGACAACCTCGAGGCGCTGCGAGGCGGGCGTTTTGCAGATACAATGCGCCCTGTTTATCGCAGACATCGCAAACAGCGCTATGTCTGCGCCACCCGCGTTTACTTCAAGACCATCGAACACGAGCTCAACAGCGGCGACGCCCCCGCGAGCACACACCGCCCGCCATTCAATAGGGCGCATGTGCCGCCTTCCCATTTGGCGGGGTGTGACGGCCCGATCAGGCACCCGAACCCTGTTTTGCCTACTGCGCCTTTTCAACCACCTGATGTGCTGGCCTCGGCGCTTGCCAGAGGATATTGAAGTCTCCGGCATTGTACGGATAGAAGCGAGCGGAGATGAGGCCGCTCGGAAGGAGCACGATGTCAACCCGGCGATTGTGCGCCAGCCAGTCCTCTTTGGCGCGTCGGCCCACCATCTTCATGGTTGGCTTGTTGGGGTTCCGCTCCTCCAGTCGCCTGACAGCGTCGCGCTCGAGGTTATTGCCCAGGCCCAAAGCCTGGGTCGCGATGGCAGCCGATGGAATACCCTGACTGAGCAGGAGCTGCCTGACGATCTCCACACGGCGCTCGGAGAGTGCGAAGTTGTAATTCTCCGAGCCACGCCTGTCAGCATTTCCCTCCAGGCGGAGACGTGCGTTGGGATTAACTTCAAGATACTTCTTGAGACCCTCCGCAAACTGCGACAGACTCTGGCGCTGGCTGCGCAGCAGTCCAACGTCGGCCGCATCCTCCAGAGGGTAGGCGGTGGGGAAATAGATGCTGGCCAAAAGAGTTTCAAAACTGGTCTCTGTCACGGCAGGCTTCACGGAGCCGGCGATGCGCAGCGTGGCCGTGCGCGTTTCTGAGCCACCGCAGGCATTCGAAGCGTTTAGCGTATAGGTAACGGTGTCGCTGACGGTGCCGGCTGCGGTTTGCTGCGGCGCTGGCTGCACGGTGCGGCTGCCGCTGGGACTGACGGACCCGAAGGGAGAAAGAGAAACGGAGTCGGCGTTGGACGTGGACCATTTAATAGTCGCGCTGCCTTGCTCGACCACATTCGTGCCCACGCGCTGGTAATTGATCACAGCAGGCGATACTTCCAGAGACGCCTGGACAGCGTTGTCAACGTTAACGGTGGCGCTTGAGGTTGCCGCCCCTCCCGGACCCGAGGCCGTGAACTTGTAGGTGGTCGTCTCCTTGGGCTGGATTTCGCGCTCACCCGAAGCCGGAACCTCCCCCAGTCCGCTGATCTCTCCGGCCACAGCATCGCTGGATGACCAACTCAACCGGGTGGAGCCGCCACAGCCGACTTGCGCAGAACTAGCAGATATCTGCGCCTTGGGCGTTGCAACGGCTACCGTGGCGCTGGCGATGCCCGCCTGGAAGCGGGGAATGTTATTCAGCGTTTCGCCTTCCGGCCAGCTCGTGGTGGTCTGGGCCCCGCCCTCTTTGACGTTGACGATCACGCGCTGGTTCGCGGCGACTGTAACCGGGCCAGACCAGATCGTCGTGCCACGCTCCAGCACAGTGAGTTGATGGGTGCCGGGCGGGACGAGGAGTCCCTGCTTCCAGTGCCAATAGTTGTTGAACTCGTCGGCATGGCCGACGAGGTACTCCGGTGTCTTGCCGTTCAGAAGAACAGCCGCGTGGCGATCACCTTCAATCTGGATGCGGCCCCAAGGTCCTGAGACCGTACCGCCCACTGGAGTCAGCGGCACCCGGAGGTAAGTGGTTTCCCCCCCGGTGATGTTGACCTTGTGCTCCTGCGGCTCGTAGCCGTAATTGTAGACGCCCACTGTGTGCTCGCCCGGGCTGATACCAGTCAGCAAGATGTTGTGGTCGCGGCTCCGGCTGGCGTCGCCGATGGGGACCCCGTCTAGATGGACGTAAGCCTGGGTGGGCACGGCGCGAACCTCCAACCGACCACCCCTTGTGCAAGCGGACATCATGAGTGCCAGTAACATAAAGGCACCAAGAGTAATGAGCATGGACAATAGCCTGTTTCGCATTCGCCTGACCTCCTTCTTGCATCCCTACAACTGAGGAACCAATCGGCAAGCACCCCCTGCCTTTGGGAGAGACTGCGGGGCGCGCCTTGCCCGGCCTCAGTTGAAATTGCCCCACTGATACTCACCGATGGCACCATTAGCAACCTTCCCGACATCGGTGTCTTCTCGAGTCTGCCACGCTGATTGTAGCACGGGCATCTTGCCTATTCAAGACTATGTACTCGTCCAGTGTTGTACCTCGATGATAATGTCCCCATTTGTGCTCGATAGAAATGTCCCCTACTGGGACCTCCGAAAGGAGGTCAGATTGGGGCGAACCGAGATGAGCAAGAGGGAGTTGGGAAGGGTGGAGGTACTGGCGCGGGTGAGGAGTAGGGACCTGCGGGTCGTAGACGCGGCGGCGCTGCTGCGGCTGAGCTACCGGCAGGCGAAGCGTTTGTGGAAGCGGTATGGGGAGGAAGGTGCCGGGGGTCTGAAGCACCGCAGCGCGGGGCGGCGGTCGAACCGAGCGTACGCGGAGCGGTTCCGGCGCAAGGTGTTGGGGCTGGTGGGGGAGAAGTACGGCGGGCCGGTGGGGGAGCGCTTCGGACCCACGCTGGCGGCGGAGCATCTGGCCTCAGAGGACGGGCTCAAGCTCGACGCGGAGACGCTGCGGCGGTGGATGCTGGCCGCAGGGCTATGGAGCCGAGAACGGAGGCGGCGGCGACACCGGCGAAGGCGAGAGCGCAAGGAGCACTTTGGGGAGATGGTGCAGATGGACGGCAGCTTTCACCGTTGGCTGGAGGAGCGCGGCCCGGAAGGGTGCTTGATGGACCTGGTCGACGATGCCACCAACACGACGCTGGCGCGGTTGGGAAAGGAAGAGACGATCTGGGCGGCGGCCGACGCCTTGCGGGCCTGGATCGAGCGCTACGGGGTGCCGCTGGCACTCTACGTGGACTGGAAGAACCTGTACAAGCGGGGCGCCACGCCGCGGGAGCAACTGCGGGGCGAGGCGCCGATCACGCAGTTTGGGCGCATGTGCGCGAAGCTGGGGATCGAGGTGATGGCGGCCAGCTCGCCGCAGGCCAAGGGGCGGGTGGAGCGCACGCACGGGACGCATCAGGACCGGCTGGTGAAGAAGCTGCGACGCAAGAAGATCGATAGCCAGGAACGGGCCAATGGGTATCTGGAGGCGGAGTATCTGCCGGAACACAACCGGCGCTTTGCGCGCCCGGCAGCCCAAGCGGAGGACTATCATCGGCGAGCGCCGCGCGCGGCCGAGTTGGACAAGATCTTCCGCCTGGAGAGCGAGCGCACCGTGAGCGACGATTGGGTGGTGCGTTACGACAACCGGTTCTTCCAGCTCCAGCCGCAGAGTCGCCACTACGCGCCGGCCAAAGGCAAGGTGCTGGTGTGCGAAGGGCGGGACAGGAGCATCGCCATCGAGTATCGAGGTGATGCCATGGCTTGGCAAGAGATCCAGCCGCTGGCCAGGCCGCGTGCTCCGCAGGCCACACCCCCTGGCGACAGCGCCGTCACCCCGGCGCGTCCGGCGGCGCGGATCGCAAAGCGGAAGTGGGTGCCGCCGGCCAACCACCCGTGGCGACTGGCGGCCCGCCGAGGGGTGGAAAGGGGAGTGTCCGGCGGGTCCACGGTCGCGACGCTGCCGTCGTTGGCCTTGCCCTCCGCTTCGCCCTAAACGCTCCGCCCTTCGGGCTCCGCAGGGCTTCGCTCTGGGCAAGGCCAACGACAAAGACAAGAACAAAAACCAAAAGAAAAAGGGGACACTTCTAATGAGGTAAGAAAGGGGACATTTCTAAAGAGCTTTGACA
>DATKYV010000219.1:0-14882 GCA_035528275.1 Terriglobia bacterium
CTGGACATTGCGGCAAACCGCACCACAGCGCTCATCGGACCGTCGGGTTGCGGAAAGTCAACCTTCCTGCGCAGCCTGAACCGGATGTACGAGACTGTCCCGCACGCTCGTGCCGAAGGTCAGATTCTCCTCGATAACGAAGATATTCTCGACATGGAAGTTTCCCAGTTGCGCCGGCGCGTGGGCATGGTCTTTCAGAAGTCCAACCCCTTCCCGAAAACCATTTTTGAAAATGTCGCCTACGGCCTGAGGGTGAACGGCTGGAAAGGCAAAGGTACGCTGGAGGAAGCGGTGGAAAGAAGCCTGGTCCGCGCGGCTCTCTGGGATGAGGTCAAGGACCAGCTCCACAAGTCGGCCTATGCGATTTCCGGCGGCCAGCAGCAGCGGCTCTGCATCGCGCGCGCGCTGGCGGTCGACCCGGAAGTGCTCCTTCTCGACGAGCCCTGCTCGGCTCTCGACCCCATTGCGACGGCCAAGATCGAGGAGCTGCTGTTCGACCTCAAGAAGCAATGTACAATTGTCATCGTGACTCATAACATGCAGCAGGCGGCGAGAGTGGCGGACTTCACGGGATTTTTCCTTCTGGGCAGACTGATCGAGTTCAACGAGACCGGGATCATTTTCAAGACCCCTGCGAAGAAGGAAACCGAAGACTATATCACCGGCCGGTTCGGCTAGGCCGGGAGGCAAGATATGGAAAGGTAGACTCCGTTGCGGCACCTTGAAGAAGAGCTGGAAGAATTGAAGAACCGACTGCTCGAAATGAGTGGGCTGGTGGAATCCGCCGTCTACCGCAGCGTGCTGGCCCTGGTGGAGAAAGACGAGGACCAGGCCGAGCAGGTCCTGCGAAACGAGGCGCGTATCAATCAGATGGAAATCGAGATCGATGATCTGGCGACGCGTCTGCTGGCCCTTCAGCAGCCCATGGCCGTCGACATGCGTTTCATTACCGCAGCCATCAAGATCAACAACGATTTGGAACGCATGGGCGACCTGGCGGTCAACATTGTCGAGCGCGCCCTTTCCTTGATGCATGAGCCCGTTGTAAAGCCGCTGATCGACATTCCACACATGGCAAACCTCGTGGAATCCATGGTGCGCAAAGCGCTCGACGCCTTTGTGAAGCGGGACGCCGATCTGGCTCGCAGCGTCCTGGTCTCCGACGATGCTGTGGACGATCTGCGAGACGCCATCTACAAAGAACTGCTCAATTTCATGCAGAATAACCCGGCCAGTATTCCCCAAGCCTTGGACCTTGTGTTCGTGGCGCGCAATCTGGAGCGCATTGCCGACCACGCCACCAACATCTCCGAGGACGTCCTCTATTTGATTCAGGGCGTGGACGTTCGCCACCACGCCGAGGCCCACGAGTAGTTCGCGGCGGGCCCACGCCGTCGCCCGAATCCCAAAAAGTTCTGGGAAATATCGAGCGGGTTTCGACTGCGGTCGGATTGCGTTATACTCATTGCTCCAGAAGTCAGCTTCCCGGGCGGATTTCCTATGCCATGCGCACCGATGGTTGGACCCTTTCAGGGCGGGCAAGGTGTTAAGCCTCCCCGGTGGCCCTATTGGCGGCGCACGGTTGAAGGAGGGAACATGCGGCGACCTATTCTCGCAATTTCGATGGTATTGGCTTTGTGGCTTGTGGCCGTTGCGCCGGCGACGGCCGTGGCCCAGAAGCGACAGAGCGCGTCGGTTCCGTCTGGAACCGAGATCAAGGTCCGTTTAATCGACCAACTCGACACCGGAGAGGCCAAGGCGGGGCAAACTTTCTCGGGCACCATCTCGCAACCCGTGGTCGCCGGTGGAAAGACGGTCTTTGCCAAGGGCACGAAGGTGGACGGTCGGGTGATTGAGGCGGTCAGTTCGGGCAGGCTCAAGCGTCCGGCATCCATTACCCTCGAGTTGACCAGCATCGGTGGCCGCGCCGTCAGCAGCGAGCCGCTGCGCATTGACGGCAAGTCCCACTTGCTGCGCAACGTGGCGTTGATTGGCGGCGGAGCGGGGGCGGGCGCTGTGGTCGGAGGAATCGCGGGCGGGAAGAAGGGTGCCGCTGTTGGGGCCGCCATCGGCGCCGGCGCAGGAACGACCACCGCTTATCTCACGGGGAAGAATGAGATCGTCCTTCCCGCAGAAGCCGAAATCCCGTTCGTGACGGGGAGCGGCACGGCCGCAACGACATCGACTGCTTCCAGTTCCCAGCCGGCGGCTCAGAAGAAGTCGACGGCTTACACCGGGGGCTCCGGTGGCGGCACTGCCGGCAGTGCGATGGCCCAGAGCGCGGAATCTCTGGTCTTCTCCGACCGCGACCGGAGTGTAATCCGCAACTATTTCCAGACCCAGTCGTCGAATCTCCCGCCGGGGCTCGCCAAGCGTGGCGGCAAGCTGCCGCCGGGATTGGAGAGGCAGTTGCGGAAGAACGGGACGCTTCCACCGGGATTGCAGAAGCGCGTCCAGCCGTTCCCCGATGACCTGAGCAGGCAACTGCCGAAGGTTCCGAGTGGTTATTCGCGCGTAATACTCGCCGGAAAAGCTCTGCTCCTCGACCGAAACAACAAAATTCTCGACTTGATGGCGGTGATTCAGTAGCTTTGAGGCCGGCGAAAAGTGTTGAGCGTGCAGTGATTTACACCGCGGAGGGAACGAGAGGACGTGGCGACTCCTCCGCGGAATTCTTGTTTTTCCGGGGTGAAAATGCTTCAGCCCGGCCAACTTGCCAGGCTGGATTGCATCGAAAAGTCTTGTAGTGGATTTCACTGCTCCGGGATTTTCTTTTGACTGAATCGCCGATTTGATGGTGAAATTGATGGTTTGCTGGCCGGGGCGACTCTGCCTCGGGGCATTCCCGGGGGATTGTTTGATGATGCGACGCGCTCTGTCCACTCTGTTGGCCGCTGTGGTGGCTCTTAACGGGTTGCCCATCCTGGCGGTGCAACAGGCAGCCTCCGAAGAAGAGATGGAGGAGTACACCATCCCGGAGGGCACGGAATTCAAGCTCCAACTGCACACCACGATCAATTCCAAGACCTCCAACGTGGGCGACCGTGTGCTCGCCACGTTGATCGATCCCGTTTACGTGGAGGACCGCGTGGTTCTTCCCAAGTCGGGGAGAATCGATGGTCACGTGCAAGAGGTCAAGCCCGCCAGGCACAAGGGCAAGGGCGGCTACATCTACGTAGTCTTCGACACGGCTGAATTGCCCAACGGCGAGAAGATGGCCATTCTCGGGTCACTCACGGAGATTTTCGCCGGTGAGGGAAGCGGTTCCTCCCATGTCGGAGTTGAAGGAGACCTTCGCGGCGGCGGCGCCACGCGACTGAAGCAACTGGCGATTGCCGGCGGCTCGACAGCGGCCGGCGCGGCTGCCGGAATCGGCCCGGGAATTGCCGCCGGGGTCGGAGGATTGATCCTGGCCATTGTCCTCCCCCGCGGCAAGCAGGCAACCCTCTCGGCCGGATCGCTGGTCGGCATGAGGCTCGACCGCGACGTGACGATTCTCGTTCCTTACGAGGAATAGCAGACCCACATCTCAGCTTCCACCAGGCTTTCTGCGGGCCGGACACGCCCTCGCCGCCAAGGTTCACCTTCGCTCACCGACGCTTTCTGAGTGGTAATCCTCACAATAGCCGGGTTCATTTCCAACAGTGCCGAGGGGGCGCGGCAACGGGGTACCTCTCCTTTTGACCCGACGCGGCCGGGATTCCTAGGGATGGTTCTCGTGAGGCGGCGTAAGGCTGGCGGCTTCGGGAAGATGAAGAAGTTGGGAGGCGGGGAGCAATCGGATGTCGGCCCGCTCGAGTTCGGGCAGGAAACTCTCCAGGGCGGTGAGTGTTGTGGGATAGGGATGGCCAATCGCGATGGCCACTCCCTGCTTTTCGATAACGCGGCGGAATTCACGAAGCTGTCCGAGGGTGTAGGGGACGGTCTCCGTGCCGTCAAGGAAGACGGAGCGGTAGAAGGCGGGAATGCCCATCCCGCGAGCCGCATCCAGACCCACGGTCGCCCCCGTCGTGCGGCTGTCCACGAAGTAGAGGTGGCGTTCGTCGAGGAGACGCATCACCTTGGCCATCAGCGCCGGGTCGGCGGTGGCGCGCGAACCCATGTGGTTATTCGTGCCCCGGGCATAGGGAACGGTGGCAAGATTCTGATTGAGGATTCGAGCCACCTCGGCCGGGCTCATTCCCACCTTGATTTCTCCCTCGCCAGGGCCGACGGGGGCGTTGGGAAGCGGCTCCATGGGAAAGTGGAGCATCACTTCGCGCCCGGCGCGATGAGCTTCTTCCGCCGTCTCCGTCGAGTGACGCAAGTGAGGGAGGACGGAGAACGTCAACGGGTAAGGAAAAGAGAGCAGCTTGCGCGCCGCCTCGAGGTCCTGGCCAAGGTCATCGATGACGATGACGGCGTGGCGGAGCCGCGGGACTTCTCGCACCAGCCAGCGCCCGGCCCGGTCGCGCCCCCGGGTGAGACGAACGTCGGCAAGGCGCATTGCCAGCTGCCCGTTCGACACGCCAGTCTTGGCGGCCAAGCCTTCACGCCCGGCCTGCTCTTCGAGAGCGGCAAGGACACGGTCGAAACTCGCCGACTCCGCAACCACCTCGGCAGCGGTGTCTGCCCGCCGGGGAGGGAAAGGCACATAGGGTGGTCCTTTGACCCAAACTCCGGCCCCGCCGGTGTTTTCGATGACCTCCCTGATTTGGGTGGCAATTTGGCGGCGCTCAGCGTCGCTGAGGCGAGGAGGTGCAACCTTGGTGCAGCCCCCCAGCACGAGCAGACTGAGAAGCGCCACGAGGATGGGCTGCGGTCCACGGGGAATAGGTGGCTGGCAAAGACCAAAGGGCAGCGCCCGCGAGCGGGCGCCGGGGGAGAAGAGCCCTGGGTTGCGGCGTAGGATGAAGCGGCAAGGCACCGGTCAGGCGGCCTTCGCGACAGCGGTTTTTTGGGTCAATACTTCAATCGCCTTCCGGAGCTGCAGGTCATCCGATCCGCCGAAATGCTCCGGCCCCGTCAGTTCGTCGTCTTCGTCAAGTCCGGAATCATCGGCTGCCGACTGGGTAACGCTGGGCGTGACGCCGTTGTCGTGGATGGCTTGCCCATCGGGGCCGTAGTACTTGGCAACGGAGAGCAGCAGCGCGGAGCCATCGCCCACCGGAATGGTCTTCTGGAGAACGCCCACACCGAAGCTGCGAACACCCACCACTTCGCCCCGTTTGTTGTTGAGGATGGCGGAAGCCAGCAGTTCCGCCGGTCCCGCCGTCGATTGATTGATGAGCACAGCAAGCGGCAACTTGACCACGGACGCGGAGGAGTTGGTCCGCAAGTCATGGCGAGGGTAGCGCTGCCCCTGAACGTAGCCCACCAGTTCGCCCTGCAGGAAGAGGCTGGCCGTGTCCACCGCCTCATCCACTTCGCCGCCGGCGCAGTTCCTCAAGTCGAGGACGACCTTATTGGCGCCGCTCGTCACCAGCGACTTGAGCTTGGCGGCGACTTCGGCTGCCTTACCCTTGTCGAAGGTGGCGATGCGGATGTACCCCGCCCCTTCTTCGACAATCTTCGAAACCACGGGGGGATAATTCGGCACGGCACGCGTGAGAACGATTTTCTGCGGCTCGCCGCGAACTTCCCGAACGATCGTGATTTCCACTTCGCTTCCCGGAGGGCCGGCCAGCTTGCGCTGGAGTTGCACCACGGAAAGCTCGCGGGTCCCGCTGTTGTCGATACGGTCGATCAGGTCGCCTGCTTTGATCCCGCCCTTCTCAGCCCGGCTGCCCGGCAGAACGGAAACCACCGTGGCGAAGCCCATCCGTTTGGAAAGGAAGATACCCACGTCGGCGGGTCCGGGGGAAGGGTGCTCGACGTACTGCTGATATTCCTCCGGACTGAGATAAGTGCTGTAAGGGTCGAGGGCCTCGAGCAGGCCGCGAACCGACCCGTCCGTCACCTTCTTGAGGTCCGGTTCGGTGACGTAGTCCCGCTTGATGCGCGAAAGGACTTCGCTGTAGACGCCGAGGTCGCGATAGGTATTCTCGCTGGACGTGTCGTTCTTGCCCAGTAAACCTCCCATCACGACGTAAAAAACCAGCAAACACGAAACGGAGATGAGTACGACCCGAATGCGGTTGGTCATTCTGACGGAAACTCCTTCGCCGGTGCCGGCCCTGGTCTCTCCCCCGCGGGCTCTCTCTGTTAGATGCCGGTTTCATGGCCGAAGCTACCGGCCTCCAAAACTCAACGGGCAGCCCTACCCTTTCATCTGATTCTAACACGGTATGTCAGCAACTTGCACGCGGCAAGAATACGGGTTGACGAGCCGGGGGCTTGCCAGAGAGCGCCGCGCCCTCAGGGCTTTCGTTTCCGTGAGGCGCCCTTTTTGGGCAGTCGAGGGTTGGTGGTGCTTCGGAATCTTCCCGGATCTCGCCCGGCGAGGCGGGATTTCATCAACTCGGACTTCCGGCTCATTCGCTTGCCGAGTTTTTGGTTGAGAAACCGTCCCTTACCCATGTGTTTCCGCGGTGTGGCCCGAAGTCGAACGTAAAGGGCCGAACGAATTGCACCTCGCGTTCACGGGGCGTCGTCGGGCGAGGCAGTGGTGAGGAAAGTGTGCGACATCCGGTCGTGCCAGGTCAAACCCTCGCTGTCGACGAGTGCCCATACGAATCCGAGCAGGAGCGCGCTGGCGGAAACCAGACAGCCGAAGGCTCGGTAGAAGGCATCCTGGGGCGTCGGCAAGCCGCCGTCTATGTCGCGGATTTCCAGGCCCATCCACAGCAAGCCGGGTGTGGTGGAGGTGAGCGCGGTGAACAATCCGAAGTAGGCCATGATGAGGAACGCGGGGATGAACGCCAGGGCAGCCACGTTGAGGGCGCGGACGCTGATGTGGCCCCCGGCGCGCCAGAAGATGAACGCGAACAATCCTGCCGAGACCAGCAACACAACCGCGTCCAGCACTCCGGCGAGAAAGCGCCGGCCCATCGGCGCCAGCGGCAAGGGGGCGAGGCCTTCCTCAAGCCCGGACGGTTCGTCGGCAAGGAGTGGAGAGTCGAGGACGATCTCCACGGGCTGCGGCGGCGCGACATCGTCCGCAAGAGCCGGTTCGGGCTCATCCACCGTCATCGAGTCGAGAATGTGGGCGCCTTCCTCGGACTTCTCAAGGGGCAACGCGTCGAGGGGGGAGGTCTCGGAGAGCGAGGAGGCCTCGGGGACGGAGATGGCTGGTTCCTCGTCAGAGATCTCCAGCTCCACATCTTCTTTGATCAGTTCAGCAATTTCGGGATCTATCGGCGGACTCGCTTGCTCGCGTCCCGCGCCCTCAAAGTCGAATTCCAGGGTCATGCTCTCTTCGCCCTCTCCGCGAACTTGTGCCCGGCGCTGGCGATGGTCTTCGACGCGCTGGGCGAGTTCCTCGCGCAGTGGCCGCTCGGATTCGGGCGGCTCGGGGGGCGTGAGAGGTGTTTCGTCCACAGGAATGGGAGAAACTGGAGGTGAAGCCGTTGCCGGCTCGCCGGGAGCTTCGGTCGCGGCGTGAGGGGGCGAATCGGATGTTGGCGGCTGATGTGCTTCAGGCCGGTCGAAAGGATGACCGCACTTCTTACAGTGGGAGAGGCCGGGATAGCTGAGAAACCCGCACTTGGCACATCTCACTGAGTGTCCATTCTCCTCCAGGCAGCGGCCATAAGCTCTTGCGTCATCTTAACAAAAGCGCGCAGCGGAATAAAGCGCTTTCGAGTAGAATGGCTGTTCTTCGCGATGCCATGAAAATCGCGCTTCTGGTCATCCGGTGGGGGGCGAGGTCAGGCGGCAAATGGCTTGGGCTATGGCCGGTGCTTCTGTTCATCGCCGGTCTCCGCGCCGGGGCGCAGGATTCCCCGCAGGTTCCCTTTGAGTTGCAGGACCAGCAAACCACCTTGACCATCCGGGCGGATTCCCAGGAGAAGATTAAGGACGTTTTCCATCTGCGCGGCAATGTCGAGGTGACCTACAAGACCATGAAGATCGTCGCCGACGAGGCCTCCTACGACGACGCCTCGGGCGAAGTCGAAGCCCACGGCAACGTGACGTTCACCGATTCCGAAAGCCGCCTGGAAGCCGACGAAGCTCATTACAACGTTCGGACCGGAGAGGGGTGGTTCACGAACGCCCACGGCCACCTGCAGGCGAAAATCCGGCCGCGGCCTCGCATGCTGGTGACGGAGAATCCCTTCTACGTTCGCGCCAGACGGGTGGAACGCCGCAACGCTGATACGTACATTATCGAGCATGGACGTGTGAGCTCGTGCGAGTGCGAGGAGAAGGGCTGGTCGATTTCCGCCCGCCGCGCCCGCGTGGAGGTGGGCGATAAGGTGGTAACACGCGACTCCACCCTACGCGTGCTCCGGGTCCCGGTTTTCTATTCCCCGGTGTTCGTCAATTCGATAGCCCGTCAACCCCGCCAAACCGGCTTCCTGCTCCCTTACGTCGGCAACTCCTCCCAAAAGGGATTCATCGTCGGAGGTGGATTTTTCTGGGCGATTAATCCCAGCGCCGACTTGCTGATGGGAATCGAGAATTACAGCGTGCGCGGCGTAGCCCGCAACGGGCAATTCCGAGCCAAACCCACCAAATCCAGCGAGGTCACCGTGGACTACTACGGGGTGAACGACCGGGGAAGCGGCCCTCTGCGCCAGACGCGCGCCCCGGGCCAGAGCCTGCGGGTCGTCGGCCAGGCGAAGGACCTGGGGCACGGCTTTCGCGGCGTCCTTGATGTGGATTACATCACTTCGCTGGCCTTCCGGTTTGCCTTTACCGATACGTTCACGCAAGCGGTGGTTTCCGAGGCCCGCCAAACCGGTTTCTTAACCAAGAATTTTGACGCCTATAGCCTCAACTTTTCCGCCACCCGTTACCAGAACTTCCTCTCCACCGAGCAGGTGCCGGGGAACTCGGTCATCATCCGCCAAACGCCCAGCGTTCAGTTTTCCCGCATGGAAAAGCAAGTGGGCTCGCTACCGTTCTTCTTGGCTTTCGATGCTTCGGCCACAGGCGTGGGGCGGACTGAACCCGGGTTCGATTCGCCGCGGCTTTCCGAGCGGCTCGATTTTCATCCGGAGGTCGCCATCCGCTCGAAGCCGATCCTGGGTTTCCACGTCACGCCGTCCTTCGGACTGCGTGCCACGCGCTACGGGACCAGCCTTCACCAGGCCGGGGAGTCTGTGGAACGGGTCCTGGGTGAGGTCGCGGTGGATTTGCGACCCCCCTCGTTCGAGAAGGTCTTCGCCGGGTCCCGGTGGGGGCGGCGATTCAAGCACGTCATCGAGCCAGAGATCCGGTACCGGCTGGTCCGCGGCCGGAACGCCGATGGTCCTCCGGAGATCGTCCGCTACGATCAGATCGACATCCTCGCCGAAACGAACGAGCTCGAATACTCACTCACGAACACCATCCTCTTTCGCAAGGACGTTCCTGATGGCCAGGGAGAGAAGCCCCAGGCGCGCGAGCTGATCTCCTGGCGGCTCTCCCAGAAATACTACTTTGACCCAACGTTCGGCGGCGCGCTCGATCCCGGCCGGCGGGTGGTTTTTGAACCCACGATTTCCCTCAGCGGATTTGCCTTCGCCCAGGGACGCAGGCTCTCACCCTTGGTTTCGGTACTGAAGTTCTCACCCTTTGCGAACTACGACACGGAGTTACGCGCCGACTTCGACCCTGGCGGCGGTGGCGTGCTGAACGCGGGCATCACGTCGCACCTTCGCCGCGGTCGCATCGGCCTGTCACTCACGGATTTCTTCATCAACCGCACGGCGGCGCTCTCCACGCCCGTCGCGCCCGGGCAGCCCCTCAGCCAGCTCCCTTCGTTTAACCTTCTGCGGGCCGTCGCGACCTACGGCGATGTCAATCGCAAGGGTCTGAGCGGCGCCTTTGGCCTCGATTTCAACTTCGCCCAGAGGATTGCCCACCAGGTAGTCAGCCAGGTCAGTTATAATTTCGGTTGCTTCGCGCTCGACTTCGAATACCGGCGGTTCGCCCTGGGCGACCTGCGAAGAGATAATCAGTTTCGGATGGGTTTGTCGCTGGCGAACGTGGGGAGTTTTGGAAACTTGAAGCCGCGCGAAAGGTTGTACTGAAGCAGTCAGCTCTCAGCCTTCAGCTATCAGTACGAATGAGCGAAGGCTTTTGAAAGGAAATCCCGATGTCGTTCCCCATCCACCGACCTCGCCGCCTGCGGCGCACCGAAGCCCTCCGAACGCTCGTTCGCGAGACCCGCCTCACGCCGCGCTCGCTGGTCTATCCGCTTTTTGTGTGCCCAGGCTCAAGGGTGAAAGACGAGATCAAGTCGATGCCCGGCAACTACCGCTGGTCGGTAGATCTGCTGGTCGAGGAGTGCAACTCGGCTTTCGATTTGGGCATCCCCGCGGTCATTCTCTTCGGGATCCCCGAAACCAAGGACGAGGTTGGGTCCGGCGCTTACGATTCCGACGGGATTGTCCAGCGCGCGATGCGGGCTCTCAAGAAAGCGCTGCCCCAGCTCATCGTCATCGGTGACGTCTGCCTCTGCGAATACACCAGCCATGGCCACTGCGGGGTGGTGAGGGGGGATGAAATCGAGAACGATCCCACGCTGGACCTGCTGGCGAAGACCGCCCTAACCCAGGCACAGGCCGGCGCAGATATCGTCGCGCCTTCCGACATGATGGACGGGCGCGTGGCGCGCATCCGGAGGGAACTCGACGCCCACGGGTTGAACCACATTCCCATCCTCTCTTACGCCTCGAAATACGCCTCGGCGTTTTACGGTCCTTTCCGCGAGGCGGCCGATTCCGCGCCGCAGTTCGGCGACCGGAAATCACACCAAATGGATCCGGCCAACCAGCGCGAGGCACTGCGCGAGATCGCCCTGGATATCGAGGAGGGCGCCGACATCGTTATGGTGAAACCGGCCATGCCTTACCTGGACGTGATCGCCCTCGCCCGGCGCCAGTTCGACGTCCCCATCGCTGCCTACCAGGTGAGCGGCGAATTCTCGCTCATCGAGGCCGCGGCCCAGAGGGGCTGGGTGGACCGCGACCGGATCATCATGGAGTCGCTGACCTCCATTCAGCGCGCCGGGGCGGATATTATCTTGACCTACTTTGCCAAAGACGCGGCTCGACTCTTGAAGAGCTGAAGACGATGAGCCGCGCGCTCTGACCCCTCGTGCCTAAGCGATTTCATTCCCGCCGGTGGCTTTACTCATTTCTTTCCGTTGCCCCGTTTCTTTTCCTGACTCTATTGGTCCCCTCCCATGCCGACGCAGCGGGGAAGAGCGCCACAGCGCAGCCGCGTGCCGCGGTCACAGCGCCGCAAAGGACGAAGCAGCGCTTGAGGCGCGCCCCTTCGCTCCGCCGGCGCGTGGAATCAATTCTTGCCGGCTCGGAAGCGCGCCGCGGATTCTGGGGAATCGAGGTCATCAGGCTCTCGGACGGGAAAACGCTCTATTCGCGCTTCGCCAAGGAGCTTTTCCAGCCGGCCTCGAACCTGAAGCTGTTTACCACGGCGGCGGCAATTGAGAAGCTCGGCCCCGACTTCGTTTTTCGGACCACGGTGGAGAGCGGCGCCGCGCCGGACGCCGAAGGACGCGTCGGCGACCTGGTCCTCGTCGGACGCGGCGACCCGGACCTGAGCGGGCGAGTTCTGCCTTACCAGTACGACTCGGAGTGGCAGATGCCGGGGGATGGGGCTTTCCAGGAGCTCGCAAACCAGGTGGCCGCAAAGGGGGTCCGCGAGGTCAGCGGGAACCTGATTCTTGATGACCGTTACTTCCTCTACGAACCGCACAGCCATGGTTGGACGCTGGAGGACTCGCAGTGGGGTTATGCCGCGCCGGTTGCCGCGCTGGCTTTCAACGACAACGCGCTCCGCCTTCACGTTGAGCCCGGGGCTTCGGTGGGCGAACCGGCACGAGTGTGGCTGGAACCGGCCGGGGACCACTTTCGCCTCAAGAACCGGGTCGCAACGGCGGCCGCGCGGACTCCCCGAAAGATTTTTGTGGAGCGAGCTTGCGGCTCACGCCAATTGGACGTTTGGGGCGAGATTCCCCTCGGCGGCAAAGCGGCCGAGGATTGGGTGGCGGTTGACGATCCGTCGGAGTTGATCGGCGACCTGTTCCTCCGCGCCCTGAATGAGCGGAGCATTCTGGTGCGGGGCCGCGTCGTGGCCCGTCACCGCACGCGGGTGGAAGCGGCCATGGGACCGGAGACCGTGACCGAGACTTCGCCTCGGGCGGTTCTGGCGGAGCACGTTTCGCTCCCGCTGCGGGAGAGCATCAAGGTCACCAACAAGGCCAGCCATAACCTCCACGCGGAGATGCTGCTGCGCACCCTGGGGAGGGAAGTGAAGAATTTCGGGAGTCTCACGACCGGGCTCGAAGTTCTCAGCGAGTTTGCCATCCGCGCTGGGATTGCCCCCGAGGAAATCCACTTTGCCGACGGCTCGGGACTTTCGCGCGAGGACTTGGTGACGCCGCACGCCATTACCACGCTGCTCGCCTACATGGCGCGCTCACCGAACGCCGAGGCTTTCTTTGAATCGCTGCCCGTGGCGGGCGCCGACGGCACACTCGCCGAGCGTTTTGGCAGGACTTCAGCAAAAGGCCGGATCGTCGCCAAGACTGGGACTCTCGAGCACGTGAACGCGCTCTCGGGATACATGGACTTACGCTCCGGCGAGCGGCTGGCGTTCTCCATCCTCGGCAACAGCCATCTGCTGAAATCCGGAGAAGCTGTCCACGTCATCGACCAGATTGCGCTGGCGATTTACGATTCGTTCGGTTCCGGCTCGGGGGCGCGCTGAGGAATCGCTGCCTTGCTGCTTCCCTGACCGCTGACTTTCACGCTGGAAGTTCGATCTATGAAAACCGTAACCGTCTTTGGAAGCTCGCTTCCCCGAGAGGGAAGCACCGCCTACGGCGAAGCACGCCGGCTGGGTGAATTGCTTGCGAAAAGAGGTTTCGCGGTGGCCAACGGCGGATACGCCGGTTTGATGGAAGCGACGGCGCGAGGAGCACGCGAGGCGGGCGGGCATACCCTGGGCGTCACCTGCGCGATCTGGCCCGCCGCGGCCAATCCCTGGATTGTCGAGGAAGTCCGGACGCAGTCATTCCTCGAGCGGCTTACGACCCTCATCGAACGCGGCGACGCTTACATCGTTCTCCCCGGAGGCACGGGGACCCTCGCCGAACTGGCCGTGGTGTGGGAGATGATGAACAAGTCGGCCCTGTCGCGGAGCCTCGGAGGGCGGAAGCCGCTTCTCGTCATGGTGCCCTACTGGCAACCGGTGATCGATTGCCTGAGCCAGGAGATTTCCCTTGCCGCGCCGGAAGCATCGCGCCGTGGCCCGGCGATGGATTTCGTCACCACGGTGAACCGCCCCGAGCAGGCGGTGGAAATTCTGCTGGAGAAGTTGTAGGTTGGCTTCCGAGGATTGTTGGCCCTCGCCGGAAGTCCGCTCGAAGGATTCATAGAGTTTCGGTTGGTCTGGAGTGAGCGATGAACCAGGAAACAGCAAGCCCCCTGACGTTACCCATGCGATTGTCCCTGGGCGTGGGCTTTCTCATGCTCGCCACCAAGGTTTTCGCCTACTGGCTCACCGGTTCCGCCGCCATTCTCTCCGACGCCGCCGAATCGGTGGTTCACGTCGTGGCGGTGTCGTTCGCGGCTTACTGCCTGTGGCTGAGCTCGAAGCCCGCCGATCGCAGTCATTACTACGGTCACGATAAGATCTCGTATTTCTCCGCCGGTTTTGAAGGCGGCATGATCGTTCTGGCGGCCTTTTACATCATTTACGTCTCCGTCCAGAAGTGGATCGCCGGCCTTCGAATCGAGCACTTGGGTGCGGGTACGCTGCTGGTTCTGGCGGCAGGGCTCGTCAACGGGGCCCTGGGGGGATATCTGGTGTGGATGGGCAGGAAGCACCATTCGTTGATTCTGGTGGCCAACGGCAAGCACGTGCTCACCGATTGCTGGACCAGTCTGGGAGTGATCGTGGGACTCAGCCTAGCCCTTGTGACCGGCTGGCTGCATTTTGACCCGATCGTCGCCATCCTCGCGGCGCTGAATATCCTCTGGTCAGGGGGCAAGTTGATGCGCCAGTCTGTGGGAGGCCTGATGGACGAAGTCGACCTGGAGACCGAAACGCGGCTCCGCGAGCTCCTGAACGAAATGACCTCCAAGCTGGGCATCGAGTATCACGGCCTGCGGCACCGCAACGCCGGCGCCACCATCTGGGTTGAACTCCACCTGCTTTTCGCCAAGGGAATCCCGCTGGAAATGGCTCATGCCCAGGCCACCCAAATCGAGGAAAGGATCGCGAGGGAGTTTGGGATGCGAACCGAGGTGATCACCCATCTGGAAACGCTGGAGGATCACCACGAGGTTCACACCCATGAGCACTACGAGCAGTTGCCCGATTGAGCGTTTCTCTTCACCCCATGATTGAGCCGCAAGAGAAATATGAGCCTGAGCGCCGCTTCTCTCTCGAAGTGTTGGAATTCGCCGCCGTCGTAGCGCTCCTTCACGAGCATATCTCCGGGCCCCTCACCGAGCCGCTGCTCGAAACGGTTGTGCCCGGCGCGGATCTCGAGAGGATCCGGCGCGATCTGGAGTGGGCCGGCGAAGCACAAGTCTACTTGCGAGAGAGCCCGCGGCCGGGCCTGGGCGCGCTCAAGAATCCGCGCGCCATCCTGGACAGACTTTCCATTGAAGGCGTTTCGCTTACCGCGCACGAGATTCTTGCCCTGCTGGACGTGGCCCGCGCCGGACGTGATTTCCGTCTGCTTTTCTCCAAGACGCCCTTTACGCGCCTGGACAGCCTCGCCCGCGGCCTCGCGGACTTCCGCAGCCTGGTGTCGGCCCTGGACGGCAAGATTCTGCCGG
>DATKYV010000220.1:0-5028 GCA_035528275.1 Terriglobia bacterium
GCCGGAGTTGTGACGAGGGCCTCCGAGCCCCCATAGGAGAATGACAGCACGGCCAGGACGAGAATAGCCCCGAAGCGCCGTGGGTGGGGCAATCCGCCCATCCGGTCTGGGGATGATTCGAACCTTGATGCGCGAAGCGCCATTGCTCCGATCCTACCGTCGCATCGAAGGATCGAGGCCTGGAATCCAGGCCGCTGTGAAAATTCTCGACTCCCGCTCGTCGGGCCGGGCCGATCCATACCCCGGGAACCCAGATAAGTGCTTGACTTTGGCCAAGATTATGCTTAACGTACCGCCTCGAGGGAGGGGAATAACCAATCAGGAGGATTTATGCCTCTGGGGACGCAGTCCCTTCCTCGCCGCTCCGACCGGATATTCGTCCGGCTCCCCGTCACCTTACTTGTTAACTCCGACAATGAAAGAGTCGCCCAGGACGCCTTCACGGTGGACCTTTCGCAATTGGGCGTGAGGGTTCGGACTGATCTCACGCTCGCCCCCGGACAGGCCGTCGACGTTTTTCCAAACCGCGGCCTCAGGTACCCCATTCCCAGCCGGGTGATCTGGGTCGGACAGCACGGCGCACAACAGCATGGCGAAGCGGGTCTGGAATTCCTGAGACCGTTGGCGGGCAACGCCTGACCCGGCGTGGTCTTGCTCCGACGGGGGGGTATCGATTTCGGCTGGGTAGTCTGCGTGGGCGCGGTGCGTCCCGGCGGTTGCCGGACGGAATTCTTCACCCATCCCCCCGCGCGTCTCCCCCTGCCCACGGCGAGGCGCGGGACACCTTGCCGAGGCTCATCTCCTTTCCTCTTCAGACCTATCTTGTCTCACCGGGCGTGAACCCCATCAACCCAGCCACCCCTTGCGGTGGAAGAAATAGAGCAGGCCAAGGGCGACGGCGGCCATCACCCCCAGGGCAGACGGGTAGCCCCAGTACCAATGCAACTCGGGCATATTCCAAGGTGAAGATTCCGTGCTGAAGTTCATTCCCCAGAGAGCGGCGATGAAACTCAAGGGAATGAAAATCGTGGCGATGATGGTGAGCACCTTCATCACCTCATTCATGCGGTTGCTGAGGCTGGAGAGATAAAAATCCAGCAGGCCCGAGGCGGTTTCCCGGTACATCTCGAGCATGTCGATGATCTGCACGGTGTGGTCGTAGCAATCGCGCAGATAGATTCGAGTCTCGTCGCTGACAAGCTGCCGGGCGTCGCGGATCAGGGCGTTGATCGCCTCGCGCAAAGGCCAGACAGCCCTGCGCAGGCCCATCAGGTCGCGCTTGATCTGGTAAATGCGGGTGATCGTTGACTTGTCGGGCTCGGCGACCACTTCCTGCTCGATGCTCTCCAGGCGCTCTCCGTATTGCTCGAGGACGGGAAAATAGGAATCCACGACGGCGTCGAGCAAGCTGTAAGCGAGGTAATCCTGCATTCGCTTGCGGATGAGTCCCAGGTTCTTGCGGATGCGGTCGCGGACCAGCTCGAAGCAGTCCCCCGCTCTCTCCTGGAAGGTCAGGACGAAGCCCTCTCCCAGGACCAGGCTGAGCTGCTCGGTTTCCATGTTCTCGCCCCGCGCGGGCATGCGGGCCACGATGAAAGCGTACTCTTCATACTGCTCGACCTTGGCGCGCTGGTGCACGTTGACCACGTCTTCGAGCGAAAGCCGGTGCAACCCGAAAACCTCACCCAGCTTGCGAATCGTCTCCAGGTCAGCCAGGCCGTCGATGTTCACCCAGGTCACAGGATGCTCGTGCAGGATTTCACCCAAACTTTCGACGCTCTGCACTTCCTGCTCGACAAACCCCTCGGCGCCGTAGGCCATGATCCGGATTACCGAGCGCTGGGCGCTGGGGTCGACAGTGAGCGTGCCGGGCAGCACGCCGAGCGTTTCGCGGCGGCGACGGCGCCGGCTTGTTTTGGTCCGCTTCAGCCCTTCTTTCGCCACGATATCCTCCCGCGATGGGATTCCTCGGCAGCCTCAGTGCGTCCTTATTGTAGTGTTTGGTTCCGTGAATCGGCACAATTATGTTCTGGTGCCGTTCCAAGTATATCGCCCCAATTCGGCGAGGGGTTACTTCGAGGATTGTGCAGAGACGTTGCGAGGCTAACATCGGCGGATTAAGTTGGAACGGCACTGGCAGGAGCGCAGCCTTCACCCGTACGTCGACTGACGGGCTCCCTCTCCCCTTACTGGAGGGAGGGCTGGGGGATGAGGAGGAAAGTCACGCTAGGGGCGGTCCGGCCTTGCCGCACCGCCCCTCGATTTCCGCGGATGGCGCGAACCGAGGGAACCAAGCACTAAGTCTGAAACTCGCGCTTGACCTTCTCCGACTTCTCCGCCACGGAGCGCGCGAGCTGTTCCTTGTACTCTCGGAGCTTGGCGGCCAACGCCGGGTCAGAGGTGGCGATGATTTCGGCGGCGAAGATGGCGGCGTTGATGGCGCCCGGCTTGCCGATCGCCGTGCAGGCCACCGGAACGCCGCCGGGCATCTGCACGGTGGAGAGCAGCGAGTCCAACCCCCCCAGCGTCGTCGTGGCCATGGGCACGCCGATCACCGGCAGCGTGGTTTCGGCGGCAATCACCCCCGCCAGGTGCGCCGCCCCTCCCGCGCCCACGATGAGCACTTTCAGCCCGCGTTCGATGGCCGTGCGGGCGTACTCCGAAGTGCGCGCCGGCGAACGGTGCGCGGAAGTAATCTCCACCTCAAAAGGGACGCCGAATTTCTTGAGCATCTGCGCGGTTTCGGTCATGACGGGCAGGTCGGTGTCGCTGCCCATCACGATGCCCACCACCGGCCGCGAATTTTCGGTCATGTCTGATCTTCCTCCGCTGATGGCCTCGGGGCCACACGGAATGCCCGCAGCCCGCGGTTAAATATCCGGAGCGTTGGGGAGGCGTTGAGGCGCGCTGCCGCTTTCCTTTCCCGAGATGACGGCCGGGCGCTTGAGCCCTTTCGCGCCGATGTCGCGCCGATAGTGCATCCCTTCGAAATGAATCTTGCTCACTGCCGCGTAAGTTCGCTCGATGGCCGCCGGCAGGTTCTCCGCCACGGCGGTCACGCCCAGCACCCGCCCACCCGAGGTCAGCAGTTTGTGCTCCTCGACTCGGGTCCCCGCATGGAAGACTTTGACGCCCACCATCGACTCGGCGGCGTCGTAGCCGGTGATGATCTTTCCGACCTCGGGTTTGCCGGGATAACCTTCGGACGTAAGCACGACGCAAACCGCAGGGTTGGGAGTCCAATGGGCTTCCACGCCGCTGAGCTGGCCTTGGCGCGCCGCCTCGAGCATTTCCACCAAATCCGATCTCAGGCGCATGAGGATGGGTTGCGCTTCCGGGTCGCCCATCCGCACGTTGTATTCGAGCACTTTGGGCCCCTCCGGAGTCATCATCAGGCCGAAGTAAAGGAAGCCGCGATAGGTCATCCCATCGGCCTCCATGCCCGCCAAAGTTGGAGTGACAATGCGACGAGTGATGTTGTCGCGCTGGCGCTCGCCGAGAATCGAGTCATCACTGTAAGCGCCCATGCCGCCGGTATTCGGTCCTTGGTCGTTGTCGAACACCGCCTTATGGTCCTGCGTGGGCACCATGGGCAAAACGCCGCGGCCGTCCGTGAGGATAATGAAGGAGAGCTCCTCTCCTGTCAGACATTCCTCGAGGACAACTTTTTCCCCGGCGCTGCCCAGCGTCTTCTGGCGCATGAACTCATCCAGAGCCTTCTCGGCTTCCTCGCGGCGGCGCGCCACCACCACGCCCTTGCCCGCCGCCAGGCCGTCCGCCTTCACCACCACGGGAAGAGAAGACTCGGCCAGAGCCTTGATTGCATCCTCAAACGATTCGGCGACGGTGAACTTGGCGGCGGGAATGCGATGGCGCTGCATGAACCGCTTGGCGAAGATCTTGCTTCCTTCCAGTTGCGCCGCCGCTTTCGTGGGCCCGAAAATCCCCAGGCCTTCCTGCTCGAACTCATCCACCACGCCAGCCACGAGCGGTGCTTCCGGCCCCACGACGGTGAGTTCCGCGCCCAAGCCCTTGGCGAGTTCGAGAATCTTCTTCGGGTTCGAGACGTCAACCGGCACGCACTCGGCTTCCTGGCCGATGCCGGGGTTTCCCGGCGCGCAGTAGATCTCCGTCATCAGAGGGCTCTCGCGCAGCTTCCACGTCAAAGCGTGCTCGCGACCGCCGGAGCCGATCACCAGGATCTTCATAAGCCGCGTAACACTATCGGCAGTTGCCGCCCTTTGTCAATCTCTGACGAACCGATTCGGACCGTCTGTCCCCGGGCGCTTGCCCGTGCCGCAGACCGCATGATAGCCTCCGCGCAGATTGCCCTTGAGGAGCAAAGCAATGAGTCACCTCCATCACCATCCGCGCCGGCGGTTTTTCAAAAAGAGCTTTCATTTCCTGGGAGTATTGGCCACAGCTACAGCCGCCTCCGGCAAGCCAACTCAGAGGTCTGAAGAGTCGCCCGCTGGCGAAAGGCCGGCATCTGCCGCCAAATCAAGCGAGGCGCCTGCGCCAAGAACCGAGCCGGGGCCTCGACTGGTTTTCGACGCCCACCTGCACTGTCCGAGCGAAAGCGGCAACGTCTGGCAATGGCACCCGGTGACGCGTACGTTCGAGGAGTTCGCGAGCTACCTCGACCGCACCGGCGTCCACCGCGGCATCATCAATTCCGTGCGCTGCCAGGAGGCCAAGACGCCCGCCGAATTCATCGCCGGCAACCGCGAAGTGGCCCGCTACGTCGAAAAGTACAAAGGGCGCTTCCTCGGCGCCTGCGTTGTCAACCCTCTATTTATCGACGAGTCGCTGCGGGAAATTGAGGACTGCCGCAAGCAGTCCGGTTTCGTCTGGGTCGGCGAGCTCTGCAACTACATGGCGCCGTTCGAATACACCATCAAGGAATTCGAACAACTCGTCGAGCAGGTGGTAAAGCTCAACATGGTGCTCGACGTCCACACCGAGCTCGAGGAGATGGAATACATCATCGGAAAGTTTCCTCAGGCCACCATCGTGTTTCCCCATTTC
>DATKYV010000221.1:0-20781 GCA_035528275.1 Terriglobia bacterium
GGAAAGAAGTCGTCGAGCCTGGTGGGTCATTCCGCGGGAAAGTTTCGTCGGGTGTCAACGGTTTGTGAAAACTCCGCTTGGGGGCGGGCCCATGCCGCCAGGGATCACTGGCTCGAAACGCAACAAAAGGTTTCAGGAGGCCCGCGCCCGCTCCGCTTGGCTTACGGCTCTGGAGGCATCGGCCGCCTCCCAGACTTCCAGCACCGCTTCGTAGTCGATGCGGTTTTTCTTCATCCAGCGCACCGCATAGACGTCTGAGAGACCCTTCACCATTCTTCCCCACGTGCCGTACTTCGTCTTGCCGCGCAGGCGCGGACGATGGGCGACCGGCGCCTGGGTGACGCGATAGCCGCGCATCTTGAGCAGCGTGGGAAGGAAACGGTGCAGGCCGTGATACAGCTCCAGCCGCTCCAGGCACTCGCGCCGATAGGCTTTGAGCGTGCAGCCCGTGTCAATGATGTCGTCGCCCGTCGCCCAATTGCGGAAACCGTTGCCGATGCGCGAAGACAGGCGCTTCCACCAGCTATCCTTCCGGCGCGTTCGGACGCCAGAGACGCAGTCCCAGTCTTCCAGCATGCCCACCAGCCGGGGGATTTCGGCCGGGTCGTTCTGCAAGTCGCCGTCGAGCGTGACCACCGCGCGGCCTCGCGCCAATCGGAACCCGGCGGCCAACGCCGCCGATTGTCCGAGGTTGTGCCGGAAGCGCGCGATGCGAATCCGCGCCTCGGTCTTCTGCGCGTCCTTGAGCTTTTGGAAAGTAGAATCCGTACTCCCATCATCGACGAAAAGCATTTCGACGCCGCCCGAGAATTCCGCCAGGGCGGAGCGCAGTTGCTCGACCAACGGACCCACGTTCTCCGCTTCGTTGTATACGGGAATCACGACGCTGAGGGATGGGTTTTCCACGGGATGCGTTTTCTCGAACCTCAGACCCCAAGTGGCCTGAGTTTTCCTCAGGCGAGACTCGTCGTTTTCAAAGCCCGCCGGACCTCGGCCCCCACGGTCACGGAAAGCACCATGTAAGAAACTCCCAAACGGCGGCCGGGCAGGTCATTCTAACACGGTCGCGCGCCTGCTCGCTCGGTCCTGGCGCCGCCACGCCTTTCCCGCAAATGCTGGCACGAATTGCACTTCTACGCGCAGCCCATCCGGGAACCCCCGTGGCCCGAAAAATGCACGGGGTACCACCGGCAAGCGCGTCAACGCCCCGCGGGCGAGACCTTAGCCGGTTCGAGCACACAGGCCCGGCGGGCCCTCCCTCGCCCGACGGGGCGTGACAAATACCGGGGCTACAGCGACCCCCCTTGAGCTGGGACGTACATCCCCGCAGGCTGGACATGAATCCTAATTCCAGAGTAACCTTGGTCAAGATTCGTGTCGGGAGGCAAGTCATGGATAGAACAGCTTCGAGGGTCGGAATCCTGTTGTTACTCAGCACGCTGGTCATCGGCTCGTGCAACTTCTTGCAGGTGGCCAACAAGCCGGACGATCAGGCCATCACTTCGGACGTTCAGGCGAACTTGTTTGCGGATCCCGTGCTGAAGACGCGCGATATCCGAGTGACCTCGGAAAGCGGAGTGGTCACGCTCAGTGGCAGCGTGGGAACGGACCTTGAGAAAGCCGCGGCCGTGCGCCTGGCGGGAAAAGTCAAGGGCGTGAGCCAGGTCGTGGATCAGCTCGAGGTCCAGACAGCCGTCGCTGAGGCTAGCACCGAGCCCGCCACCGAGGCTCCCGCCCAGGACGTCTTCACCGCCAAGGCTCTGCCGCCGGCGACGAAGACTCCGCGAACCAAGACTTACCGAAACGCTGCTCCCGAACCGAGCGCCGCACCTGCGGCGATGACTCCGGGCCCGGCTGAGACGGCCCATGCCTCCGAGCCGGCGCCTCCGCCGGCGTCCACGCCTGTGGCCGAGCCACCCCCTCCGCCCCAACCGCAGACATTTACCATTCCCGCCGGAACCGTGGTCACGGTGCGGATGGTCGACGCCATCGATTCTTCCCGGCACCGCCCGGGTGAGGAGTTCGCCGCCACCGTCGACGCTCCGATTGCCGTCGGCGAGCGGGTGATTATTCCCCGCGGCTCGGACGCGCGCGTGCGCCTAATCGAATCCCAGAGCGCAGGCCGAATTAAGGGCCAGTCGGAGCTGCAAGTCGAGCTGGTGGGCGTGGCCGTCGACAATATGACCTACGCCGTTGAGACCAGCGTGGTGGAGAAGAAGGGTGCTTCGGAAGGCAAGCGAACCGCCGCCACGGTGGGCGGTGGCGCGGTGCTTGGCGGGCTGATCGGGGCAGTCGCCGGCAAAGGAAAAGGCGCGGCCATCGGCGCCGCCGTGGGGGCGGGCGCCGGCACGGCCGTCGGGGCAGCCACCAAGGGCCAGCAGGTGAATATCCCCTCGGAGGCCAAGCTCGATTTCACCCTCAAGGTTCCTCTTTCGGTGACCAAGTACCCTGCGGAATGAAGAAAGGAGGGCCCCAACGGCCCTCCTTTCTTACCCCTAGCTCCCCGCACAGGAACGGCGCTGGCCGCGGGAACGAATTGCGCAAAATCAGCTAAACGAGCTTCGCTTTCAAGCTGATCTGCGTGCCGGCAAGCGCCTTGGAGACTGGACAGCCCTTCTTGGCTCCCTCGGCGTGTTCCTGGAAGGTCTTATCATCGATCCCGGGGATCTGCGCCTCGCTCTCCAACTCGATGCGCGTGATGGCGAAACCCTCTCCAACCTTTTCCAGATGGACGGCGGCCGTGGTGTGAATTCGCGTGGGTGTGAAACCGGCTTTGCCCAACCCGGCCGAAAGCGCCATGGAGAAACACCCGGCGTGGGCGGCGGCGATGAGTTCCTCCGGGTTCGTCCCTTGCCCGCTTTCAAACCGGGAAGGAAATGAATAGCTGCCTTCGAATGCGCCGCTTCCCAGCTTCATCGTGCCCTGGCCTTTGAGAAGATCCCCTTTCCACTCAGCTTCGGATTTGCGAACTGCCATGTGAATACGCTCCTTTGAGAGATTTAAGATCGCGCCGCCCCAGCGCGGTCTTCCGGAGTAAAGACGCAAAGGCCCGCGCGGCCCTCACACGGGGCGGCGAAAACCTGGTTTGATGCCGAAGTCCCCTGAACCTGCAAACATCCACTGTAACCCGGAATTGGTGTTTTGTGAACAACGTAAGGAAGCCGGTGGTGGGCTAAATCTGTGTTGCTGAATCTTGGGGAAACAACAAATCCCGAAGGACTGGCTTGAACTCGCCGGGAATTGATACGTATCGCGTAGGAATGCCTGCGGGTCCCTCATCTCTTTGGATGACCAATCCAGCCCCCTTACACGAAACGATGGCCTGCCATATCGACTCGGATGTCATTCCATGGATGACGATATTTTTTTCTGCTATTTCGCCAATCGGCAAAAGATACCCTAGCAATCCTCGGCCTTCGTTCGTTACGGCCCCAAGACCTTGTTTGACGCGTTGCTCAAGGTGACTCTCATAAGGTTTCTTGCGCAAGACCGTGTTCTCGTCGTGCAGCCGCTTGATCTGGGCTCCCCGCTCCCTATCAAGCTCTACCGGAGAATTGACCGCAAACCACGCAAGGGCCACAACGAGAAAAGCGATGTACGGCAAGCTCGCAATGCCGAAGCTACGCCAAGCCAATTCGCGAGGTATCATCCCGTAATGGATTTGGAGCGCAAGAGCGGCAATGACATAGGCCATTGCCAAGATCACGCGCGTCCACGTAAACGGCCAAACTCGTTTCCATACTTGACCAATGAAACGGCGATAGTAAGAAAAGAAGGTCGGTTCGGCTTCGCCTGCCATGAGGCGCGATTATACACACCCACGGCCGAGCTAGCCAAACGGTATGCTCTGCCCTGGTAGTGGGCCATTTTGATGTAGAGGGGGCTTTAGGCCGTCCGTCAATTGACGGACGAGATCACCTCGGCTCTACACTTTGCAAAATGGCCCACTACCGGTAGCCGAAAACACCCCTTGTCTACGCCTCCGGGCTGGACGCTCCGCGGGGAACGGAGTAAGCTCCCCCTGCCCTTAACAGACTCTCGACTTCAGGAGAGATGCCATGAGTGACGATCCCCATTCGCATTCCCACGGTCATTCGCACACGCATTCGGAAAAAGGAGGTGTCTCCCGACGCAAGCTTTTCCAGGCCGCCGCGGCCTTCACGCCGCTCGGTCTGATCGGCTCTTCGGGCGCCGACCCGCTGCTGGCGCGCGCTTCGGACGGCGCGACGCTGGGGGTTGTGGGGCAGCCGCGGCCGGATTCGATGATTTGGAAATCGCTGCGCGAGCACGCGGCGCGCATGACGATCTTCGACACCCACGAGCACCTCTGGCACGAAGACGCGCGCTTGGCGAAGAAGGTGGATTTCTTCCTCCTGTTTTCTCACTACACCAACAGCGACTTGATCTCCGCCGGCATGCCCGCCCAAGCCGTTCAAGACCTTCAGAACCCGGAGATTCCGCTCGAGAAGCGCTGGAAGGATTTCGCGCCCTACTGGCCCTTCACGCGCACCACCGGCTATGGCCGCTGCATGCTGATCGCGGCGCGCGACCTGTTTGGAGTCGAAGACATCAACGAGCAAACCTATCGCACCCTTTCCGAGCGCATCTCGGCCGCCAACCGTCCCGGCTGGTTCGAGACCGTTCTGAAGGAGAAAGCACGCATCGAGCTCTCCGTCCTCGACGACCTCACCACCATGCGCGGTGAGCCTCTCAAACCAGAGCCCAAGTTCTTCAAGATTGTGACGCGACTCGACTATATCGTGACCGCAAAGAGCCAGAACGACCTCGACCACATCGAGAAAGTGACGGGCACGGCCGTCAGTAACCTGGCGGATCTCGAAAAGGCCCTGGCACGCGCCATCGAGAAAGGCCTGCGCGAGGGATTGGCGGGTATCAAGACGGGGCTCGCCTACGAGCGCACGCTGCATTTTGAAAAGGTTTCACGCCCGGACGCGGAACGGGTCTTTGAGAAACTGTTTGCCGGGAGCCCTTCGCAATCCCTGAGCCCGGCGGAGCGCAAGCCCCTGGAGGACTACCTCGTGCATAAGCTCATCCAGCAGGCCGCCGAACATCATCTGCCCGTCCAGATCCATACCGGACTGCAGGCGGGTAACACCAACCACATCGCCTGGACGA
This sequence comes from Terriglobia bacterium, assembly GCA_035528275.1. Lineage (GTDB taxonomy): Bacteria > Acidobacteriota > Terriglobia > UBA7540 > UBA7540 > DATKYV01. The sequence continues at coordinate 5,137 of DATKYV010000221.1, forward strand.
ATCCCTCGCACCTGAGCGATTTGCTGAACGAGTACCCGCAAGTTCGCTTCGACCTTTTTCACGGCGGTTATCCCTACGGGGGTGAGTTCGCGACACTGGCCAAGAACCTGCCCAACGTCTATCCCGACCTCTGCTGGCTGCACATCATCGCCCCGGGCGTGGCCAAGCGCGCCTTGCACGAGTTGATCGAAACCGTTCCCGCCAACAAAATCCTGGGATACGGCGGCGACTTCTTCCACGTGGAGGGTGCCTACGGCCACGCGCAAATGGCCCGCGCCGTCACCGCCGAGGTGCTCGCCGAGAAGGTCGAACGAGGATATCTGAAAGACCACGAAGCCGCCGGCTTGATGGAACGAATCCTCCACCAGAACGGTAAGGAGCTGTTTTCTTGATCTCCGGGTCTCGCGGACAGGGGAGGGACCTCCCCGGCACCAGAAGGCGTGGGGAAGCCTCTTGACGCGGCTTGCGAATTGTGCTAGCCTACTACCTGGGCTAGCACCGATGGAAATCCGCCGGGTCCAATCCGCCGCTACTCTTCAGCTCGATCAAGTGCCACAACTCGCGGCGACGACAAAAAAATGATTGTTTGATTTTGGCCGAACGAAGCCCGTATGTTATTGAAAATAAAGGGTCGGGTTGCGAGATGGGTCAAACGAAGCCGGAATCTCATTCATTCAAAACAACTTAGTTCAAAATCCCGGAATGTTGTTAAAAACAAAGCCTTTAGGCTGATTCTCCGACGCGTGAATCCTTGCCGGCTCGCATGTTCAGCCCGCTTGGACGCAGCCGGGTTCCTCATGCGAACCCGCCTACGTCTCGGCCCCAGTTCAGAGAACCTGCCTACTCCGATTCGCTGTCTTTGATATCTTGCTTGGCCTGTTTGTTGGCCTTTTTGGCTTCCGCCTTGGCCTTGACCTGCGGCTTCAGTTCGTGAATCGCCTTCCCCAATTTCTCGGCGTCCGGGCCCGTCATCTTCGCTTTCAGATCCTCGAACGGGATTCCCAGGTTTTTCGAGACGTGAACGGCGGCCACGAATTGCCCCAGATTCTTGAAGCCCGCGGCGGCATCCTGAACGTTCGTGCCCTCCGACAGCAGCGTCTCGAGCCGTGAGGACAGCTTGGTATTCTGCGCGAGCAGATCGCCGACTGATTTGCTCCCTCCCATCGTGGAAGTGGTCCGGCCGTGATCCGTGCCGGACATCCGTCCCCCCCGATCCATCCCCGATGAGCCGTGCGTGTCCATGCCACCGCGACCCATGCCCGCCGCGCCCGGGCCCGTTGAGCGGGCGCCGGCTCCGCCTCCCATCGCGCCTCCGCGGCCACCTCCGCCACGCTGCGCGGCAAAGGACGCTCCCGCGAGGCTGAAAAACACCGCAAGCACCGTCCATGAGACAACCCAGCGTTTCATCTGCATTCTCCTCCTCGCACTTTCTGCCCACAGGGTGGACATAGGCAAGTGCACGGGAATCAAGCTGTTTCAATACATTTTGCTACACCGCCCCACACCCCGAGCGGCTCGTGCATTTCGATGCGACGCACGTCCCCGGGGGTTGTTCCTTACCCTAACGTCCCGGGGGTGAGGAGATTACAGGCCGATGACGGAGCGTTGCGAGGCGTTCGAGCGCGGCCCGGAACGCCTGGGGTGGTCGGCCCCATTCGGGAATACAATCAGGTAGGCTAGCCGCCGGGCCTGCCGGCAGCGCCAAGAGTTGGGGGAACTGGCGCTCGGGAAATGCTGGAAGCGCGGCGCGAGAGCATCTGCCTTCAACCTGAGGGGAAAAGGAGATTTCAAATATGGGTCGACCAAAACCTAGTGTAGAAGCGATGGTCCGCAAAGCCTTCGGACTGCTGCTGGAAATGCGCGCGCATCCGCAGGCGCACCGCTTGCTTCTCCTGGCGATCGGCTTTCTGGAGACGCTGAGCCGCGCAACGGATGGGGAAGCCGCACCGGTGGTTGTGGCCGTGCAAGCCGTCCGCATCCGGGACACCAGGGCAACCTAGGCGTCTTGCCTCTCGGCCTAGGCTCCGGAGTCCTTCGGGCGCTCGACCTTTACGGCCGCGCCAGCGCGCAGCTCGGCCATCTGCCGATGAAGGTCCGTGGCCAGGTCCTCCAGGATGCGCAACTGTTCGTTGCTCCGCTGGAGATTGGCCTGGAGTTTTTCCACCTGGCGCTGCAGGCGGGCGTTCTCTTTGCGCAGAAGCACCACGCCCTGTTCCGGGAAAGGAGGCGCCACGCGCCGGCCGCGCGCTCCGCCTCTTCCCGCCGTCCCCGGCGCGCCGGGCGAAAGAGGCGACACCTCCGCCTGGGCCTGGCGGATCAGCGCATCCAGGTCTTTGCGTTCGGGGCCCGGAGGGCAGATCTGGCGCAAGGCAAACAGGCGCGCCAGGTCGGGATTGTTCCGGCCCCGCTCCCAGTGCTGCACGGCGCCCTTGGTGGCGTTCAGCAGGCGGGAGAGCCCTTCCTGGCTGACCTCCAGGCGCTGGCGGACGCGGCGAATGATCTTTGCGGTGTTCAGAGTTGGCATAATATCCGGCCTCGCTTAATAGGTCTTGACAAAAGCCACACAGGTAGGCTAGAATCTAGCCTCGTTCAATCCCAACGACGGTTGCCGGTTCGGTTCTGGGTGCGTGACGCGTTGCCCCCCGCAACGCAACTCAGGCCCACCGGCCTCGGAGGAGAACACCCGGCTCCACGGAATTCGAGGAACGGAGCCGACGCTTCGAGGTCAGACCAAAGTCGCCTGCTCCCGGCGCATTCTGCTCGTCCCATCCACGCTTTGTCAATGCCCGGGAGAGGCTGTCCATTCGAAGATTACCAGATATGGACCTAACCCTGAAGTTACTTTGTCCCTGCCCGATCTTCGTCGCCTTCGCGCCTCCCGGACGGTCAGCGTTTGACCCGCCTAGGCACAGCCCTTGGCAAGTCGCCTTGCCCCCCTTCTTCCGCGGCTCTCCCCTGCTCGAAGGATTCGGGGGCCATCCCCTTCCTCTCTCTTATCGGCTTATTGGCATCGCGACACGAGGGAATTTCCCGGATAAAATCCGGAGGCCGCCAGGCGTCTGCCGTCGCACCCCCTTCGCGTCCATTCTCAGCGCTATCTTATCATCCTCGCTGCGTTTTGGGCTCGCCAATCGTGCCGCGTTGGGCGGGAGTGCTGCCAAGCCCGATCTAATGCCGAAGGGGCCGCGCCCCCCGCCACGAATCCACCCCGAGGTAGAAAGGCTGAAACCATTCCTCCACTAGAAAGGAGCCCGTCGATGTCCATTACCGGATTAGCAACGATCCAACGAAAGTCCGCGATTGCCGAGTACCCACTCTCCGTTCAAACCGTTCGAAATCCGAACTTCCAACAATCAGTCCTGAGGCGAGACCACGCCCCCGGCGGATTGCCGGAACCCGTCCAACGCCCGCGCCAAGGGGGAGCCGCGTCGAGCGCGGCGGCAAGTCATTGCCGGTGTGGAGAGAAGGGTTGTGTGTTCCCGGCCGATCAAAGCACGGCGGGAATGTGCCGGCACCACCACCGCCAACGGTGCGAGCCCGCCCTCTTCCATTCCCTGCAGGTAACGGGGCTCCTGCTCGACGCGGCCAAGCTGGGGCTGACGAATTCCAAACGCGATTTTGCGCGGCAGCGGGATCGGCGTCGCCTGGAAGCAATTCGCGAGCGGTTTCTGGAGGAGCTAGCCTAGAGAATCGGAGGGCGCCTGAGGCGCCGTCCCGCGGTGCGCCAGCAACGAACGGCCGGATCGGGCGCCGTCGCGCGCGGTTGGGCTGGCGATGCGAGGGGCTGCGAGGCCCCCGGGAAGGTGCTGCCGCGTGGGAATTGGATTTACATCGATGAGAAGGATACTCAGGGGGGTAGGCGGAGACCCCCGCCACACTCCCCAACCGTCACCGGCCAGAGGTGTGTATGTCTCGAATCTCCAAGCAAACAGATGTGGCTTCCCACCCGGAGAATGGAAGTGAGCGCTGGAAGGCTCCTCCCACCCAGCACATGCTCTCTCCGCAAACCGCCTGGCGAGCCCTGTGCCGGAGAACCGGAGGAGGCATTTCGCGCGCCACCTTTTACCGCTGGGTCAATTCCGGGAAACTCTATTCGGTTCGCTTGGGGTTTCAGATTTACATTCCCCAGATGGCGCTCGACGATTTGATCAAGCATTGCCTGGACGGCGAGCGGTTCTAGGGGTCGCGCTGACTGTAAACGATGATCGAGGTGGCATGGCAACGCCGCCTGCCTCAGTTGTTGGCGGGCAGAATGCCACTGACCTTGAATCCCGCCTCGGCGACGACTTGAGCCAACCTCGCCGGTTCGACCGCCTTGGGGTCACAGTCGAGGTCGGCTTGTTTATCCTGAAACCGGACTTCGGCGCGTCGCACGCCGGGGATCTGCCGGAGATTGTTCTGGAGACCCGCCGCGCATACCGGGCAATCCATGCCCTCGATTCTCAAGACCACGCGTGCCGTGGCCTGTTGCCTGGTGTGAACCTCCGAGTATGGCCCTTGATCAAGAGCACGGGAGTCCGCCACGCCGGCCATGCCCGTGAAAACGCTGACCACCGGCGATACGCAACTGAGCACGGGGGCGAGGACGGCCAGCCTGACGGCACTCGCTGTCCAGACTTTTCGGATTTCCTCGCCTTTCATCACCCTCATTCTACCCTTTTCAGCGCGGGGATTGGAATCATCAGCCATCGATATTCACATGGGCTTCGGTGAGAGCTGACGGGGCCAAGCTCTCGCCAGCGTCCGGCTTGCTCGGTCTCGCTTCAGGTGGTTGCCTGGGGCGAACGGACACGACGTCCCCTGTACTGAACGTCACCAAAGGTCCCCTTCCAAGGCATATATCCTGGACATTTGGAACTCCTGTGCGACTTCATGACCCCATGGTTGCCGCTGCTTCGCTGAGGAATGTCACGCAGCTGAGATATGATTGCGGAGTTTTACCACAGTATTCTGCAACTAAAAAGGAAAGACTTCTTGTCCGTGCGAGGGGAATGGTATCTTCCCGTGGGGTCTCGGTGCCGATAAACAGGGATGGTTTCACTGGCCTGTTGATTCCGCTGACCGTGCAAGCAGAGGCCGTGAACCCCGCATGGAAAGGCCCTGTGAATGAAGCCGGAGGCGCAACACGTAGACCCACAGATCAGACGCTAGCCGGCAGTCACCTGGACCTCGTGGGCCTCGGACGTCGCCGCCAAACCTGCCTTCTTGTCCGTTTCTGAGGCGGTGATATACTGGAAGCTAACGTGCTGAACCGACATTCTTGATACTGGTGTGCGAAATCTTTCTGGGAACGGGAAGGATCATCCTATGAGGAAACTTCATGGCAAGCGCAACTGGGTGTGGCTCGCTGTTCTGCCCGTGATCTTCAGTCTCGGGGCCAGCGTCGCCTTATCCCAGAAGCAACCCGCCGCCAATGAGCCGTCCTCGGTGGCCTGGAAGGCTCCCGCGGAAGGGACAGCCGACGATTACATTGGCCGAGACACTTGCGCCGGTTGCCATCCTGACCAGGACAAGCAATTCGCCAAGACGGTGCACGCCAAGGCTGAGGTGGCGGGGACGAAATACGGAACCGGTTGCGAGTCCTGCCACGGACCCGGCAAGGCGCACGCCGAGGCGCAGATGGAAGCCGGGGGCGAACCCGACAAGGTAGAAGCAGCCAAGAAGCTGATTTTTGGCTTCCACGGCACACCCCAGCAGAACGCCGCTCGATGCCACGTCTGCCACCGAACGAGCCGGGAGCAGGATTCCTACAACCGATCCGAACACAAGCTGCAGGGAGTTTCCTGCGACCAGTGCCACGCCGCGCACTTGCTTGAGCATGTGGCAAAGCGGGAGCGCGTAGAACCCCAGATCGCGCAAGCCCAGTTCTTCTCCGCCCCGCAGCTCACGGAAGAGAATCGCTGGCTCAACCAGAGCCTGCTGAAGAAAACTCAACCGGACCTTTGCTACACATGCCACAAGGTCATCCAGGCGCAGTTCTCATTGCCCACGCACCACCGGGTGCCCGAAGGATTGATGAAGTGCACCGATTGCCATAACGCCCACGGCACGGCCACCCGGCCATTGCTGAAACGGACGGGGTTTGAGGTCTGCGTAAGCTGCCACACGGAGAAGCGGGGTCCATTTGTCTTTGAACATGCGGCCGTGAAAGTGGAGGGCTGCACCGCCTGCCACAGCCCCCACGGCACGATCGAGCGCAACATGCTGCTGCGCCGCGAGGGCCGGTTCATTTGCCTGCAATGCCACGTGGACCCGCTGGCCGTCAACGTTCCGCACAGCCGTCTGGGTTTCCAGGCGCGTGGCGACTGCGTGCGATGCCATATGACGATTCATGGCTCGAACTTCAGCGAGTATTTCATCCAGTAAGGGAGGTCTCTCATGAGGGACCGTTTTTTCAAGGCCACTCTTGCCGCACTGATGCTCTTCTTGATGCCTCTGGCGCTGCCTGCCCAAGACCAGGAGCAGGCGCAGACCCCGCCGCTGTCGCTGGGCGGATTTGACACCCAGGGCTCGGTGACCTTCGGCTACCGTTTCACGGACACCACGGGCCGCAATCAGAAGTTCCTGGAGCTCTTCAATCTCCAGTCAGGTCCCCGGGTGATGGAATTCGACCTCCTGGGCCGGGCCCATCCGGGATCGAACCCCTTCGCCGACAGTTATTCGCTGACCATGAGCGGTCTGGGCGGCGATCCTTTTCCGGGTGGGCAACTCACGGTGCGAAAAGATCATGTCTACGACCTGCGCGTCAATTACCGGCAGAGCTACTACTACTGGGACCGAAACGATGACGTGCTGATGCCGTATTCGGCCGACGCCGGTTCGATGCCGAACTTGACCAGCTGGCATGACTGGGCCACGGTGCGGCGGTTCGGTTCGGCTAACCTCACCGTCCATGCCACCAACAACCTCCGGTTCCTCTTTGAATACAACCGCACCAGCCGGGATGGGGTCAATTTCACCACGCGAGAGTTAGAGTACTTCGGCGAGCCGAGTTACTGGGGCTCGTACATGCGATCCAATGTATATCGCGTGGGCATGCCACTCAACGAGGTCGCCAACCGGTTGACCGGGGGCCTGAGCTATACCATCAAGGACTGGAGCCTCCACTATCGAATCGGCTACCAGGATATGCAGCAGAACCTGAACTGGCAAAACCTCGAGTCGCCTGAGCAAAGCCTGGCTATCGACCAATCCCGAACGGAAAGCGAGCTCCTGACCGCCGCTTCGTGGTCCGAATTCCGGCGCCTCAAGACCCCGGTGAGCGAGTTCTCCTATACGGGCCACCCGACGAAGCGCCTGGACCTGCGCGGCAGCTACATCTTCTATCGCTATCGCGGCCCGTCATACATGGATTCAGCGTTCGTCGGAAACGTCCAGACCGTCAGCAACCCCGCGACCTACGAGCCCTACTCGGTTTCGTTTGACAGCCGCGCTCACCTGACCGAGCCGAACCACGTTCTCGACGAAGGCTTCAGCGTGAAGATCCGCGATTGGTGGAACCTGCACTTCGACTACCGCTACTCGCGCTTCACCGCGAACAGCGTGGTCGACTTCCACAGCGCCGACAGCCCCACGACCACCTACGAGGGCGAGGACGAGTTCGAGTGGAAGTACCGGACCCACCAGGTGGATGTGAACATGGAATTCATTCCTAACCGCATGTTCATCATCCGGCCGGGAATTCGTTACTGGGATCGGGATGTCGAGGTTCTGGAAGACGGCGCGATTGATGGTGCTCGGACAAGAAACATGAAATCCGTTTGGCCCACGCTGAGCGTCTATTTCCAGCCCACCAAGAAATTCAGCGTGCGTAGCGACTTCCAGAGCCACACCACTGCCCGTCCCTACACGCGCATTAGCTCGCACACGGACGTAGGCGGGCGGTTCGTGTTCCGGTACCGTCCGACCGAGAAGATTTCGGTGGAAGACAACATGGTGATCCGCAATCGAAAGTTTGACGAATCCGACTTCAGGAACAACTTCCGGTCCAACGCCTTCACCATTTCCTACGCTCTGAACAACAAGCTCTCCGGGTTCGCCGGCTTCAGCTACGACAGCTTCCTCGCCGAGGCGTCGGTCACCTTCATTCGCGGGACTCAGCCTCGGGACGTTTTCTGGCGAGATCAGACCGTCAACCGCGTCTGGCAGGCGGGGCTCTCGGCCAAGCCCGTCCGCGGCCTGGGTTTCATCCTGAGCGGCAACTTCATCCGCAGCACTGGCGCGGGCGAGATCAGCGGCGAGCCACCCTACTTCGGTCCATTGACCTGGCCGTATGCCACTGGCTCGGTCTACTACGATTTCCCCGTCCTGGGACGCCTAGCAGTCGACGTCCAGCGCACTTACTACCTGGAGGAAATCGTGCACGCCAACGATTTCGGCGCGCACATGGTTACCGTCCGCTGGACGAAAGACTTCTGATTTGAATTTCCAACCTTCGCGGGGCGGGATTCTCCAGCCCGCCCCGCGGAATCTCTCTCCCTCACCTCTTCCTTTTCTGACGCGAGCTAGCGAGCAGCCTTGAAGATTTCCGTTTGAGGGAAAAAGGCCTTCAGGTCGTCAAGGTAAGCCACAAAATGAGTGAGAGGACTCGGAGTCTCGCTTTCCACGCGCGCTGAGTTTGTCTTACGGTCGTAAACAATCGTCAGCCTGTGCCCGCCGATTTCTTCTCGAAGTGGAGCGCGCGGCTTCTTTAACTCCGAATAGGGATAGATCCGGGTGGCCTCTCCGATGGCAACCAGCAGCGCCGGCTTGCGCGGGAAGGGATGATCCGCGTATGGGTCTTGCTTGTAGTCCCGCTTGTGCCCGGTGACGAACCAAAGGACGCGAGTCTCCGGGTGCTTCTTCCTCCAGGCGTCCCACGTCGTGTTCTCGGCCGGCAGTACCTTGAGCCGGGCGCCGGCGAGTGGTCCGGTCACAGCCTCGGAAAGTAACTGCGACCACAGGCTGCCGGTCTGCCGATCAAAAAGGAGGAGGTTACGCTTGTAGAGGAGTCCGGACACGCCGAAGTCGTATCGCCTGCCGCTGATCACCGGGTCGTAGACCACGCCCGAGCCGCACAGCGGTCACCAGCTCACCAGGACAACCCTACCTCCCACCCGGTCGTTCACCAATTCATGCCAATTGAGAATGGCGACGGGGTAGGCCTTGGCTTCTCCGTTCAGGAGAACTCCCAGCACGCGATCGTGCTTGCGGAGGAGCCGGTCGGCTTGATCTTTCGAAGTGAACTCCGGGTCATCGAGCGCCGGAATGCCGTCGCGCGGCGGGCCGCCGCCGAGGATCTCGGAGATGGGAATTGTGTGACGCGTTACGTCGAACGGCTCTTTGCCCTTCCCCCCGGAGATGAAACGCGGGCTGTCGTCTGCGGTCACCGTCTGTGCGGGCATAGGCGGGACGCTCAACGCGACCCATAGGAATACGGCGGCGAGAACCACCGACGCGGCGACGAGTCTTTGCGCCACCTCTACACACACCTCGCGAATTGGATGCCTGGCGGTTGGAAATGGTTCAAGGAATGCAGGCGGATGATGGGTTTTCTACGGCAGGTTCTCATACCACTTCACATTTCCGGTTGATGCGCCGATGGCAACGATGTCCGGGCGCCCGTCGCCGTTCATATCGGCGATGGCGACACCGGCCGCGGCCATGTTTGTGTCGAGCGTCCGCCGTTCCCACTTCCCGCCCGATGCGCCCGCGGCGGTGTAAATGCACAGGCTGGTCCCGAGACCCCGGTAGCCGGCCACGATTTCGTCATTTCCGTCGCCGTCCAGGTCGGCGCAGCTCAGGGCGTGACCGTCCCGAAAAGTGTCATCAATTACTCGCCGGCTCCAGAGCCCGCCTTGCTTGGTTTCGGAATAGACCACGACCTGCTCGCCGTGCCAGGGCTCGATGGTGGCGAGAAAGCGGCGACCTCGGATTCGGCCCACGGCAATCTCGCTTGCCCCACGACGCGGCCGCGAGGCTTGGTCGCCTTCGCCGAGGCGGGTTTTCGTCCAGCGGAGATCCGCGCCGCGCCCGCTCGACTTGAAGAGGTGAACACCCTCAAAACTCGCCGTCAGGATTTCATCGCGGCCGTCGCCGTCCCAATCCAAGACGTTGATGCCATGGATGACGGTCAGCGAATCGTCAATCAGGTGCGACGCCCACGTGCCCGGCTCAGCGTCACTCGCCGAGACGTGACCGCGGAGAAGCATCTCCGGCATCTCGTACCAAGTGAGCGGCGCGCCCACGTCATAATTGGGAGCTTCGGCACCGTAGCCGAGCAGTGGCGCATCAACCAGTTCCAGGCGCCCGTCGCCGTCGAGGTCGGCCCAGTGCAAACGATGCGACGTGGGGATTCTCCCGATCATCCGCGGCGACCATTCCACCTCGGAGGCGCGGGGAGGTTGCGCCCACCAGATGTCACCCCCGTTTCGACTGTCTCCCAGGGCGAATTCGGTGGCGAGGGCGATTCCCCGGGCGGGATTCCCCTCCTCAAGAAGCGGCGCCAGGCTGATGTTCCGGGCGGTCTGGGTGGTAATCAATCGAGCTTCCCACGAAGGGTTTTCGTACCACGCGACGATACTCTCCACCGAACTCAGGCCCAGGATATCCGGCCTCCCGTCCCCATTCACATCCGCCACCGCCACCTGATAGCCATGGGGGATTTCCGCCACCGCGTGGGCTCGCCAGCGGAGCACCTCTTCACCGCCCCCCGGCATATTCCATCCGCTGGCCCCATACACCAGCGCAAAAGAGCCCGCCGCGATTCCGACCAGGAATGCTCTTCTCATGAGAATCAGCTTCGAAGACTCCGAAGTAATGTTTCCCGACGACGGCATTCTGACACATCTGGCGACCGCGGGAGGGGTTTTCCCAACCCTCCACGGCGTCATGACTCCCGGGTCGCTCGCGTCGCCATCAAACGCGGGGGAATCTGGCTTTCAAAGGCCAGGGCGGTGACGTATAATTCTCACGCAGGGCAAGCGGGACTGAAACATAAAGCCGGGTCTGTAACTATGCCGCCACGCACGATGTACGAGAAGATCTGGGACGCGCACCTCGTCCAGGAAGAGCCGGGGAAGCCGGCTTTGATCTACATTGACCGGCACCTCATCAACGAGGGTACCTCCGCGCAGGCGTTTTCAGGTTTGAAGCTTGCGGGGCGCAAAGTGCGCCGCCCCGACCTGACGTTTGCGGTGATGGACCACTCGGTCCCCACCCGGAACCGCCAGCTTCCGTTGTTGGACAACGTTGCCGCGGCACAGTTCGAAGCCCTCGAACGGAACTGCCGGGAGACGGGCGTGCTGCTTTTCAACATGCACGATCGGAACCAGGGCATCGTTCACGTCATCGGGCCGGAGCTGGGTATCACGCAGCCTGGGCAGACCATCGTCTGCGGGGACAGCCACACGTCCACGCATGGGGCGGTGGGCACGCTGGCTTTCGGCATCGGCACCAGCGAAGTCGAGCACGTCCTGGCCACGCAGTGCCTGTCGCAGTTCAGGTCGAAGACCATGCTGGTGTGCGTGGACGGGCGGCGCTCTCCGGGCGTCACGGCGAAAGACATCATCCTGGCCATCATCGGAAAGATCGGAATCGCCGGCGGCGTGGGCCACGTCATCGAATACGCCGGGGAGGCCATTCGCGCGCTTTCCATGGAAGGCCGCATGACGGTCTGCAACATGAGCATCGAGGGCGGAGCGCGCGCCGGCATGGTGGCCGCGGATGAGACGACGTTTGCCTACGTCGAAGGCCGGCCGTTCGTTCCCCGCGGAAAAGATTTCCAGGTTGCCGTCGACCACTGGAAGACCCTCGCCTCCGATCCGGGGGCGAAGTTTGACCGCGTCGTCGAGCTCGACGCCTCAAAGATCGCGCCGCAGGTGACCTGGGGCACGAATCCCGGCATGGTCACCGACGTTACCGGCCGCGTGCCGGACCCCGCCTCGTTCAGCGATCCCGGAGACTGCAAGGCGGTTGAACGGGCACTGGCATACATGGACCTCAAACCCGGAACGCCTCTGGTGGATATTCCCCTCGACCGCGTCTTCATCGGCTCCTGCACGAATTCGCGCCTCGAAGACCTGCGGGTCGCGGCGCGCGTCGTGGCGGGCAAGAAGGTCGCCCCGACGTTGAAAGGGGCGCTGGTGGTTCCCGGCTCCCGGCGAGTGAAGGCGATGGCCGAAGAGGAAGGTCTCGACAAGATTTTTCTCAACGCGGGATTCGAGTGGCGCGACGCGGGATGCAGCATGTGCATTGGGATGAACGACGACGTGCTCCCCAGCGGCGAGCGCTGCGCCAGCACTTCAAACCGCAACTTCGAAGGCCGCCAGGGCAAGGGCGGCCGCACGCATTTGGTAAGTCCCATGATGGCCGCCGCGGCGGCGATTGCCGGCCACTTCGTGGATATCCGAGAGTGGGACGCGGACAACGTGAAATAGCCTTTTGTCCATAGTCTCTCGTCATTTGCGACGGACTACGGACAACGGACAGGAAACAATGCAACCCTTCGTCAAACACACTGGCTTGGTGGCGCCCCTCGATCGCGTGAATGTGGACACGGACCAGATGGTGCCCAAGCAGTTCCTCAAGCTCATCACCCGCGAGGGCTACGGCCGATTCCTGTTCTACGATTGGCGCTACCTTGAGGGCGAAAAGCCCAATCCCGATTTCGTTCTGAACCAACCGCGGTACAAGGGCGCTTCGGTTTTGCTGGCGCGGGCGAACTTCGGCTGCGGTTCGAGCCGCGAGCACGCCCCCTGGGCGATTCTCGACTACGGTTTTCGCGCCATCATCGCGCCGAGCTACGCCGACATCTTCTACAACAACTGCTTCAAGAACGGCATCTTGCCGGTAACGCTGCCCGACGCGCAGATGGATGAGCTGTTCCGGCGCACGGAGCAAAACGAGGGATACCGGCTGACCGTGGACCTCAAGACGCAGACGATCACCGACGAAAGCGGACTCAAGATCTCATTCGAAATCGACCCCTTCCGTCGTGAGTGCCTGCTGAAAGGGCTGGACGATATCGCCCTTTCGCTGCGCTTCGAAGACAAGATCGCCACTTATGAGAAGGCGCACGCGCCGTCCGCCATGATGTACGAGCCCGTGGATAAGGCTCTGTCCCGCGCACAAGAATAGGCATTCCTGAAATCCCCGCTATTGCCATGGACGCCCAGGGAGCGGAATTGGTCCTTGGTCCTAGGTCCCTTGTCCGTTGTCCTTTGTCCGTGGTCAGTAGACAGATTTCGGCAGCGAATTGTTCAGCGCGATTTGCTTGCTGTGACACACGGCTCAGGCCCGACCAGGGAGATATTCTGCCTTCTGCCTTCTGCCTTCTGCCTTCTGCCTTTTGCCTACTGTTCTACAGCGGCCGGTTGATTTGCAGGGCCATGAGGACGAAAGAGCCGGCGATGATGAGGACGGAAATCAATGCCAGGGTGTTCCAGAGCTTGTCGCTCCGCCGGGTGGTCGGTTCGCCTTCCGGGAGTAAGTAACCGAGCAACGCCCCCGAAGCGAGCCCGCCGATATGCGCGGCGTTGTCAACGGCGAAGAACAATCCAAAAACGAAAATGTAAATCACCCAGCGCCAGAGCTGGCTCCGGATATCTTTCCCCAGGCTCCCGTGGTGGAAGCTCGCCCCGATGAGAACACCAATCAAGCCCAGCACCGCGCCCGAAGCCCCAACGGAATTCCCCATGGGGTTCCACAACTGGCTCAGGATGAATCCGAAGATTCCAGTGACCAGATAAAGGACGATGAACTTGGTCGTCGTAAACATCGACTCGACCGTGGGACCCAGATCGAACAGGCACCAGAGGTTGAAGCCGATGTGCAACAGTCCGGCGTGGAGAAACATGGCCGTGACCAGCCGCCACCACTCTCCCGCCATGACTGCCGGCCCGAACTTGGAGCCCAGCCGGAACAACACATAGCCGTCGATCCCTCCCATCGACGGGCTGGCCCGCAATTCGGCTGACGCGGCGCTCTGCGTCAGATACCAGGCAACGGCGTAGAAAAACACGTTGGCCGCCACCAACACGGACGTCGCTGTGGATGGAATAGGGATCAGCCCACCCAGAGCACGCCCCGGAGTCGCCCCGGCGCGCGCTCGCGCCGGCTTGGTGGACGCGCCGCACAGGGGGCACTCGGCAGCGCCGCGGTCGATCAAACCGCGGCAGTTGGGGCACATGCGATGGGCCGTCTCATAAGACTTCTCGCCCAAGCCCAGCGCCGCGCGCAAGGCGGATTTGACCCGATTCCACTTGAACCAGAAGCGCGGTGGTAGGCCCATGCTCCCCTGAGGACGCCAAAGTTCCAAATCCCAAAAGCAAAATTATACCGCAGGCTCCGCCGCCGCCCGCCGGAATTCTGTTTGTGAACCAACGCGCCGTTGACTAGAATAGCGCCCGAGCTCCGACGGAGGTCACCGTGAACTTTGAAGAGGCGGGCCGGGCGGTGGATCGAGAGGTGGCGAAACTTCTGGATTATCTCGACCGCGAAGTGAAACCCGCCACACGCCAGGAAATGGCCAAGCTGCTGCATCGGGCATCCGAGCGGCTGAAGAAGCTCGCGGTCGATTTGGAAAAGACGGAATCCTGAAATCATGCCCCAGCATATTTCCAGCAAGCCCCGGTCGCGTAAATTCCGTACGATTCTGCTGCTGGCGATGGCGGCCGGGGCGTTTCTGTTTTCCGGCTGCCACCGTCGCCGGCAACCGGCCACCGTTCCGCCTCGTCCCCCGGCACCCATTATTCAGGGAGAACAGGGGCTTGCCTCCTGGTACGGCCACCCGTACCACGGACGCCGGACTTCGAGCGGAGAAATCTACAACCTGCACGACACGACCGCCGCCCACCGGACGCGTCCCTTCGGCACACGGGTCAGGGTCCACAACCTGGAAAACGGCCGCAGCGTCACGGTGCGCATCAACGACCGCGGGCCGTTCGTCGCGGGGCGGATTATTGACCTCTCCAACGCCGCAGCCAAGGCCATCGGCATGTCCGGGCTTGCCCCGGTGAGGCTGGAGATTCTCAGCTTGGGAACGAACGCGGCCGCTCCACCCGCCACGCCCACGGGCCCGCGTCCGAGCCAGGGGGCGGCCTCCCTGCCCCAACCGTTGGTCGATGCCTTCGCCGTGCAGGTGGGCGCCTTCACCGACCGCCGCAATGCGGAAGCTCTGCGCGACGCCATCTCCCCACACTTCGGGCCGGTCACGATTCAAACCTTCAACAGCGGCAACGGGATTTTCTATCGGGTGCGCGTGGGGAACGAGAAGACCGAGCAGGGCGCGCGCGCCCTGGGCGAGAAATTGCGGGACGCGGGTTTCGCCGACGAGACTTTCGCCGTCAGATTGGACTAATCCTCTATTATCAATGCAAACTTGCCTCTTCTGCCGCATCATCGAGCGCCGCGCTCCCGCCAAGATCGTCTACGAAGACGACCATGTGGTGGCGATCGAGGACATCCATCCGCAGGCGCCGGTACATTTATTGATCCTGCCGCGCAAGCACCTGGCCTCGCTGCGCGAGGCCTCGGCGGAGGACGAGCCGCTGCTCGGTCGGCTACTGACTGTCGCGGCGCAATTGGCTCGGGAGCGCCAGCTTGACGCGAAGGGCTACCGAACGGTCATCAACACCGGTTCGCTCGCCGGCCAATCGGTGTTTCACG
>DATKYV010000222.1:0-2699 GCA_035528275.1 Terriglobia bacterium
AACGGCGGCGGCTCAACCCAGTCGTCGCTGTCGTCCTCGTCTTCGTTTCCGTGGTCGAGGAAGAAAACCACCTTCGGCTCGCCGTCGATAACGGCGGTGTCGTAGCGCCCATAGAACGCCTCAAAGAAACTGGCCTCCTTCGTCTCCTTCTTCACGTCGCCGGCAGCCATCGAACCGTATCGGTGCTGCGATCCCTTGCTCCACACGCGAAACCCCAGAACCTGATTGCGTCCGTGGGCGTCGTGCGGCCAAGTCGCCTGGTCGTCTTCGTCGAACTTGTTCCACTGGATCACAAGGTCGTCGTCCAGCATCTCCTCCAGCTTGGTGCAAAGCTCAGGCTGTGCCTCGTCAATTGCGTACATCGCTTCGGTCAAGAACTCCTGCGCCTGCTTCTTGTGGTCATGCTTGCTCATCTGTGTTTTCCTTTCGTTGTTCAATTCAGAGCCCAACCAGAGCATTGAGGCTATCGGCGTTCCGCCTCAGCCTCATGCTTCACGTTGGCGGTAAACACCCATGCGCCGTCCGGGTCAACCTGCTCCGCGATTCCGCGCTCGCCCATCGCCTCCACGATCAGGCACGCCTTCACGTACCCCATGCGGAGGTGTCGCTGAATCGCGCTCACGGAGATTCGCCCAAGGTCGCGGCACACCTTCACCGCCTCCTCGTAGTCAGGTTCCTCGAAGTTCGGAATGCTCATCCTCCCACCTTTCCGCCAACAACGCCGTTCGACGGTACGGCGTTACCGCCGCCCGTCAACGCGGCGTTGGGCATATCAACCCCATACCGTTGCCGCGACTTCATACCCGACCTTTCCGGTGCCCTTGCGAGCCTCCATCTCCTTGTAAATTTCAATGGCGGCTTCCTCCGTGTCGATCGGACCCGATTCAATCGTAATCTTGCCGAACTGATTGTGAATGATGAACCATACCTTCTCTCTCATGTTACTCCTTCCCATCCATGCCCATACCGAATCGCGCCGGGTCGTGCAGATGCTCCAGCGGATTCTCCCACGTCTCCGGCTTGCGCCTGTGCCCGTCGCCGTTCATCCGGTTCGCCTCAGCGTACCGCGTCTCACAGCGCCCGTCCTTGGCGTATCCGAGGACCACCATCAGCATTTCGGGCAGCTTCGCGTCGGCGTCGTGAATCACCAAGTCGCCCGGTTTCCATCGTGTCGTGTTCGCTTCGTAGTTCATTCACCTCTCCAACCGCAGCAACCGCGCCGCGTTCTTTTTTTTCTCAGCCTCCCCATCCCCGGATGCCACGGTTTCGACCTCCAGCTCGCTGAACCTCGCCTTCAACCACTGCCGCGGCGCCTGGACCGCCCCGGCCGGCATCTCGCTCGCATCCCGCGGGATCCGCTCCAGCGCCCGGGTCAAATCCGCCTTCGGGAAGGCCCGTGCCAACTCCGCCACCGTCTCCACCGTCAGCCGAGGAAACTTGCCCGTCTCCACCAGCTTCAAATGCAGCGCAGAAACAGGCCCGCTCACAAGCCCCCCACGGGGGTTTGGGGGAGTGTCCGTAGGACACTCTGAAGATGAAGATGAAGATGAAGATGAAGAGTATAACGTTCGTATCCCAGATTGCTTACTCGTTTGATTCGTACGTAATACGTTCGTATTACGAGCCTTATCCCATCTTGACTTTATGGAATCCCTTGCCTTGCAACGCCTTTCCTTTTGCTTAATGGCCTCCTTCTTCAACCCATCAGACACCAACTGATCACGCCTGACCTTCAGAAGTGGAAAATGCTTGTTCAGAATCTCCTGCAACGCCGTGTCAATTTTTTGCACGTCGATGGCGAGCAAGTACGCGATCTCTTCAGGCTCGCGCGGGATGCTAGAATAGTCGGGAGAATTCAGCCACATCCAGCACATCATTTCTTGGTAGACTCTGTATGCCGAATCGCTCAACCGTCGCGTGTCAGACTGCCACTTGTCCGGATAGAACTGGAACGACGGCGCGCGGTTTGTAGGTTCCTTGCTCACGTCGGCCTCCTTCGTGGAATGTCCTGGCACTCCCACAAGCCCGCCGCGATCGGATGCACCTGGAGCGTCATGCCCGGAGTGAAGAACGCCCGATCCCGCACCCGGCACCGCTCCTGCCGCCCGTCGATCATCACGCTCACCAGCCGCGGGTTCTGCCATCTCAGGTAGAGGTTCGTCACATGCGCCTCGACCGTCGCGGGCAGCGCGCTCTTTTTTTCAACCGGAGCCTTGACTGGAGCCTCAGCGCCGGCGCTCTGGGGCTTCGTCTCATAGTCGAACCCGGACACACCGGCCCGGCCCTGTTTAGTGCCTCTATGCATCTCAAGACCCCTTTGCGCTAAAATCGCCAAACCCACTCGCATCATCATACGAAGGGCGCCCCGCGCGCGCTGACCCCCTCCCCCCCTCTCGCCCACCTCGCGCGCGCCCGGATCCTCAGCCCACCCGACAGACCGCGCCGGCCGACACCAGCCCCGCCACCATCGCCCGCCGAGCCACCCGCCGCTCGCCCTGGCGCACCTCGTTCCCGGTCCTCCGTGACATCACCACTGACATCACCCCACGCAGACCCCAAGCAACTCCATCACGAAACACTTGATACCTCATCTGCTGCACCCTCCATCTCGAACTCCGCATCCATCACCTGGTCGACGCCCGAGGCGCCCGCCAGCTCCGCACCCACCACACCCGATCCCGCGCCCAGGTCCACGCCCG
>DATKYV010000223.1:0-5332 GCA_035528275.1 Terriglobia bacterium
TTGTCGGCGAATCGATGGAGGGCCGTTTTGCGCGTTGTACAAGCGAACCAACGCCTCCAGCGCCTTCGCCTGGTTTGCTTGCAGCAGCTCGATTTCAGTGCACTTCCGCGTGTTTGCCCTTTGCACACTGTCCCAGTGTTCGTGCAGCCGCGCGATTTCTGCCGTCAGCCGTTTGATTTCGTTGTTTCGCATCACGACTGTGTCACGACGCATATCGCAGATGCCGTTCAGTCGCACAATTTCGGCGTCCCTGACGCCAACAATCCTCTGCACATGAGCCACTTCAGATTCAGCGCGTCGGCAAAACGCTTCTCTACTTGCTGTCATGTTCGGCCTCCTCCTCCAACAGTTTGATGGCGGCGTGGATTAGCCGGTGAGTCGAATAGGCGTGCCTGTGGTCCCGCGCCGCCTTCAACGCCTCCAGCGCCGTCGCGTTCAGGGACACATGACGGTTCACGGCGTCCGTCAGTCGCTCCATCTTCGTTTCTGCTTGACCACGCCATACTTGTGCATCCGCAAGAGCCTCCAGCGCCTTCGCGTTGGCCGCTCTCAACAGAAGATACGCATTCTTCACCCGACAATACGCACACTGATAGCCTTCAGGCACTAGATGCCAAGCCCTATGCCAGCACAGTTCACAAGGGTCTTTTGGATATTCCTTGTATACAGGCAGCTCCTCGACCTCTTCAATTCCTACCCCCGGAAACAGCTTGCTCATGTTCGTCCTCTCGGCGTTTTGGGCATTGAGTGCTTCCATCTCAGCGGATTTTAGCGCCCACTCGCCTCGGTTCTCCAACCGCTTGATTTCGTCAGCAACCTTCTTCCATTGCTCTTTCACCTTGGCGTTGTCTGCCGTCAGCCGCTCGATTTCGGCGTCCTTGTTGTCAATAATCTTCTGCGCACAAGCTATTTCCCGTTCAGCGCGTGGGCAAAATGCGTCTCTACATGCTGTCATGCTCGGCCTCCTCCCTCCGCTCATGCCTTCTCCGCTCGCATTTCCTCCACGGGTGTTTCCGTCGCTGGCGCTTTCTGCGATCAATGCCGTATTCGCGCCATTCCTCAACGCTTACAGCGCTTGTTCATGGCTTCTCCTCCCTCCTCCGGTCCGCCACGGGAATCGGTGAACCCCGCCAGCAAACGGAGCTCCTCGACGACCTCGCTCATGTCGAGCGCGATCTTGCGGGCCATCCGGTACATGAGCTCCGGAACCACCTCCCCCGCGTCGAGCAGGATCACCAGCGGCGTCCCCGCCCCCACCAACCAGCCGGCTTCCAGATGCGCGCTCCGACCGCACGGCAGGACAAGCACACATGCGTCAGCCCACTCCATTGCGCAGAAGTCATGCCGAAACCCCTCCTGCGCCACGGGGTGATCGAGCGCGGCGCGGTATTCGGCGGCCGTCCAGCTCTCCCAGTCGGGGTCAATCTCGCTCCAGTGAAATCCCTCGTCGTCCAGGCACGGGTGGCGGAAATCGAAGACCGCGTGCCTGTGCGCGCGCAACAGGTCGACCACGCCCGGCTGACGTTCATTCTTCCACGAACTCGCAACGTAGATATTCATGCCTTCTCCTCATCTGTGTGCATCAGGTAGCCTCCTTCTTTGTTAGAGCGGCGTTTCGTGATCAGTCCTCGATTGTGAGGTGGGCGTTGAGCAGCCGAACACGGGTATCGTTAAACAACTCAACCGTCAGCCGTTCCTTTGGGTCTTCCGATAAACGCAGAACCGTCGTCCGATACCGCAGTGCGGCGCCGGAACGCTCCACAACCATGTAGCGGTCACCGCTATCAAACCCTTCACAAACATCACTCGGGGCCAGATGGCCCAAGGGAACCGCCTTCTCTGTTCTTCTGTCTGTAATTCTCATCACTTCCTCCTCCTCAGTAATCCTTCGGGATCTTCCCCGGCGATCGTCAGGCCGCTTCTACCGCAATGGGCGCACGTGCCTCGTCTGTCTCGTGCTGCCGCTTTTGCCGTCACCTTTCCCTCCGGGATATCCCCCTGGCGTCCTCGTACAACCGGTCGACCTCTTCCTGCGTCGGGACTCCCGTGGCTGTCCCGCTTGGCGGTTCATAGCTATTCCCGAATATGCCATCGTCGCTCGTCCACCTTTGGTGATGCGCTTGCCGCGCTGCTTCCAACGCCGGGTCAGGCCTTCCGACCATTTACCCCTCCTTGCCCCCCGTTTGGCCGAATGTGATATGCGCCGTCGCACCGTGCGCCCGCTTATGCACATCAACCGTCATGTACATGCCCCGCACCCTAGCCATCAGAAGATCTCCCGTGTCTGTGCTGGCTGAAAGGGGAGCGGCGCTCGAGCCGGACTGCGTCGCGCGTTGGGTCGCAAGGCAGCCTGTGCGGGGAGCCCGAGCGCCGCGGGGAGGTGACATACAATGTGGAGTTCGGAGTTCGGAGTTTAACATTCCGCATTCCAGGTTCCACGTTCCGCACTCCCTCATCGCCCCTGCATCCTCCAGCACACGATGCCGACGGCCGCGCCCACGGCGAGAACCGTATACATGATCATGAGAGCCGGCATCCTGCGGCGATACCCCACATAGAGCCAGAGCGCATCCGCCGCGCGCCAGACGTAGAAGCCGCTGATTGAGCCGGCGGCATTCAGGAACAGGCCCATGATGGTGAGACCTGCCGCCACGTACTCGGTCGCCTTTACGTTTCTTGTGATGGTGCTGCTGTCTTGCCCTTGTTCCGCCACCGCCGCCACCTTTCTTTGTCAGCCTGCAACTCCTCACCCGAGACCCCGGGGCCGCAGAGCGCCTTGTTTGAACCGTACAAGCGGTAATGGGGTATTCCTTCCCGTGGTTGCCGTAGCCAGTCCGCCGGCAACCGCCGCGACCGCCCCCACTCCCGGAGCTCCTCAATCGCCACGTCCGAGTACACCAGACACGCCTGCAACTTGTCCCAGGTCGTCCGATATCGAAACTTGATGCTCATGGCAGTCCCCGGACGATGGCGAAGATGCCGCCCGCCAGGACCGCCAGGCCGCCCGCGCCCAGGCAGATACCCACCACGAGCGCGCTCGTGCGCGCCTCCTCGGTGGCAACGCCATCCTCCGCAGCCGTCGGCGCAGGCGGTTGGTCGCCTCGGAGCACCCGTTCGCCGGCATCGAGCATGAGCCCGGCTTGGCGGGCGTAGCGGGAAGCGTCGATGCAATCACCCCGCCGCAACGCGGACATCGCGCGGGAGGTCTCCCGGTGCGCCAGATCGAATACCCGGGCGACATCCGCCCGGCGCTTCGCCGTTGGATAGCCCGCCGCCTCGTACGCCTTCTTCGCTTCGCTTGATACTGCCGTCATTCGATTGTCACCTCCAGATATCACCGCTATCACCACGACAAACTCATCACTTCCCCGCGCCGCCGGCGGCGGTCCGGAACGTCAGCGCTTTCCGCGCCAGCAGAACCTCTTCCCTGCTCTTGATCAGCGCCAGGCGCAGCGTCTTGTTCGCCTCGCGCAGCTGGGCGAGGCCATCGTTCAACTCGCCCAGCAGCTCCGCCGCCTCCAGTTGGCTCGCGGCGAACTCCACCAGGCACGCCAACAGGCCGTGCTTGTCATCTTCCGGCGCAACATCCATATGGGTTATACTAACATTCTCCTTGGTGACCGGCGTCGTCGCCGGTGTTGCTGGGGCGCTCCTTGTGCCCGAGCCCCGCCGTGACTTGGCGTGTTTCGCGCGTATCGTCTTGTTCCCATAGCAGGCGAAACACAGTCCCCAAGCCGCCAACGAACGCTCCTTGCCGCATTCCGCACACACGCCTCTTTTGTTCGCCATTGGATTGCTCCTTTTGAGAATTCCGCATTCCACACTCCGAACTCCGCACTCCGGTTATCCCGGATACCAGGTCATTGACATTCGCCCCTTGACGCCGCACGTGCGTTTCTCGCCGCGCCGCACGAGCCCCCGCTGCCACAGTTCCGGCAGCCGTCGGGACATCGTGTAGCGGAAGCGCGTGGCGTTCGTCCCCCACTGCGCCAGAAGCGTTTCGGCGACGAGGTCCGCCAACTCCGCCGCCGTCCGCCCCGGGTAGTCGCGCACGAGCCCCAGGCACCGCTCGCGCTGGCATCCGGCAGCGCCGGACGTCTCGACCTCGGCGGCCGCCATGTGCGACGTCACCGGATCGTTCGCCCGCGCCTTCGCCCGCCCCTCGAGTCTCAGTATGCCTTGGACCATCTACTTTCCCTCCACCAACGGCGTCGGGCGGTGCGTAATGAACTTGTACAGTTTCAGGCCGCTCGAATGCCGGGCTCGCGGATGTTCTCGCCACCAGTCGCAGATAGGCTGCCGCCGCCCCCGCCACCCGCCGTGGACCTCGCAGAACACCCAGCGGCTCCCCGGATTGAGCCTCTGGCCGAACGTGCACCCCGCACAGGTCTTCTGTCGCCGCATCCGGTCGTCGCGCCTCGCGCCGCCTTGTCCACCGTCAGCCACCGTTCTCCCCCTAATAGGTCCTATCAGTCCGGTTTTCGAGATCGCCCCGTCACGGGGCTACAGCGCATGTTTTTCAGCCGCCGAACCGGGCGCAGCCGCCGGATATCCCGCTATGCGTTTCTTGGTTAGATTCACGATCGCCTGGTGCAGTACGCGCTCCGTCATCGGCAGGACGGGTTTCCCCAGTTCAGCGTTTTGGACCGTCTGGTAGGAGATTCCCGCATCGGCGGCGAGACGTTCCCGCGAAATCCCGAGTCGGCTTCTTTCGTCCCGAAGCCAGTCGCCAAAAGTAGACATTAAAAAACCCCTCCACTGACATAAGTCCTTGTCAATGCGGGGTTTACGGTCCGCTACTATATCTTATGGTACTCCCCGCATAATGTTAATATAACTCATGTATCGGCGGAGTCAAGCGCTTTCCTGAAAAAAACTGGAAAAGTTTTCTGTCCGCTCATGCCATGTTACTCCCGCCAGTTCACAGAGGTCGCGTTTCAGATAGTATGCCTTGCCGGCTGCCTCCAGGGTCGCGACGGCCTCCCGCGTGAATGCGCCCCAGTTTATCGCTCGGCGAATGGGATTGTAATTCAGCGGCCCTATCCGATATTCATCAACGCATTCGAGAGTTGCTTCGATCAGCGCCAGGCTTTGCTTGGGGTCGATCACCGGCTCCAGGCTTGCCCAGGTGGTTATCCCCTTTTCATGCGCCAGCGCGAGGGCTTCGAGACGTTCATCCGGGAGAGCTGCGCCCGGTTCCCAGTGGCGCGAATCTGATTCTCGGATGAATGTCAGTGTCGTCGCGAAGGCGTCAGTCGCCTTGTACTTGTCGAAATCGCCCGCCGCACGGAGGCCGCCCTTTGTCAGAATCTGCAGCGTGTAACCGCCGGCG
>DATKYV010000224.1:0-19056 GCA_035528275.1 Terriglobia bacterium
TGAAGAGATCTCGCGCGCTGATCGAGAAGCTCATCGCCGAAAAAAAGGTCGTGTATGGCGTGACGACGGGTGTGGGGAGCCTTTCGACCGAGCAGATCGAACCCGCGCAGGCGCGCGCACTTCAGCTCAATGTCGTGCGCAGCCACGCCTGCGGGGTGGGCGAACCCTTGAGCGAGGCGGAAACGCGCGGCCTGCTGCTCCTCCGGGCCAACACTCTTGCCCGGGGTTTATCGGGAGTCCGCCCGGCGTTGGTGGAACTCCTCTGCGATTTTCTCAACCGTCGCGTACACCCAGTGGTACCCGAGAAAGGGTCCGTCGGAGCCAGCGGCGACCTGGCGCCGCTGGCCCACGTGGCGCTGGCGCTGGTGGGTGAAGGTGAAGTCATTTTTCGCGGTCGGCAAGTCTCAGCCGCCGCGGCCCTGAAGTCCATCGGACGAAAGCCGTTGCGCCTGGAAGCCAAAGAAGGATTGGCGCTGGTGAACGGCACCCAGGCCATGCTGGCGGTGGGGCTGCTCGCTCTGCGCCAGGCGGAGATCCTCGTGAACACCGCCGACGTCGCGGGGGCTCTTTCGCTCGACGCCTTGCGCGGCTCACCCGCAGCTTTTGACGAGCGGCTGCATCGCGCCCGCCCCCATCCCGGTCAGCTTGTGACGGCCCGCAACCTTTCGCGCCTGAATCGCGGCAGCACGATTCGCGAATCGCACCGCGACTGCCCGCGCGTCCAGGACGCCTATAGCCTGCGCTGCATGCCTCAGGTGCACGGCGCGGTCCGCGACGCGCTCTCCTATGCCGCGCGCGTCTTCGAAATCGAAATGAACAGCGCCACGGACAATCCGCTGGTCTTCGTGCGCGAGGGCGAGGTCATCTCAGGAGGAAACTTTCACGGACAACCGCTCGCCACCGCCCTCGACCTGATGGCCATTGCCTTGACCCAACTCGGTTCCATCTCCGAGCGGCGCATCGACCGCGTGGTGAACCCGCTGACCTCCGACCTGCCGCCATTCCTCGCCTCCGCGCCGGGCCTCGAATCCGGAATGATGATGGCGCAGGTGACCGCGGCGGCGCTGGCGTCTGAGAACAAAGTGCTCGCGCATCCCGCTTCCATCGATTCCATTCCTACCTCCGGCAACAAGGAGGATTTTGTGAGCATGGGAATGGCGGCGGCGCTGAAGTTGCGGCCGATACTATCCAACCTGGGCTCGATTCTCGCCGTGGAACTTTTGGTGGCTTCGCAAGCGCTGGACCTGCTGGCGCCGCTCAAAACCGGGCGGCTGGCGGAGGGCGCGCGCATCATGGTGCGGCGAGTGACAGCGCGGCTTGCGGGGGACCGCCCGCTGCATTCTGACATCGCACGTCTGGCGGAGCGGGTGGGCTCCGGCGATTTCGCCCGGATACTTAGCCCGAAGAGGTAGCAGGCTGCCGCCATCTCGACCCTTGCGCCGCAGCCCATTGCACGGTATTAGTGGAGTGGGTCGGTCGCCGGCCCCCGTCGGACTTTATGCCCCTGATCTCCGCAACCATCATCGCCCACAACGAAGCCCACAGCATTGCCCGCGCCATTCGCTCGCTAAAGGTGGCTGACGAGATCGTGGTCGTGGACGGCGGCTCAATCGACGAAACCCGCGAAATCGCTGCCAAGATGGGCGCGCGCGTTATCCTCCACCCTTGGGAAGGTTTCGCGGCGCAGAAAAACTTCGCCAGCTCGCAAGCCGAGCACGATTGGATTCTGAGTCTTGATGCCGACGAGGAGCTTGACGATGACGCCCAGGCCGCCATCGCGCGCTGGAAGGATTCGGAACCCCGCGCCGCGGGTTACCGTTTTCCCCGCCGAGCCCGCTACCTGGGCCGATGGATCCTGCACTGCGGTTGGTATCCGGATTACAAAGTTCGGCTTTTCGATCGGCGCCAGGGCGAGTGGAAGGGCCAATACGTCCACGAGTCCGTGAAAGTCCAGGGCCCTGTGGCGGCGATGGACGGGGAGATTCTTCACTACACCTGCGACACGTTCGATGAACATCGGAAGCGCGTCGAGTTCTACACCGACCTTGCGGCGCACGAAATGGTCGAGCGAGGAGAGAGTGTCGGTCGGGCGCGCAGGGTCCTTGTGCCGCCCTGGGTTTTCTTCAACACTTATTTCCTGCACTTGGGAATTCTGGATGGTTACCAGGGCTTTCTGATTTCCCGCATGGCGGCGCGCTACGTGCGCAGAAAATATGCGAAGTGGGCGCGGCTAACCGCCGAAGGCGGGCGACGCGGAGGCCGGAAGGCCAAAGCGTCCGGCGGGTAGGCGCAATCCGGCGAGAATCTCCACGGCATTTACTCTCCGAGTTTCAATTTGCTCAGAATCGTGCACATCGATACGGGGCGTGACCTGCGCGGCGGGCAGCGGCAACTTCTGCTTCTGGCGGCGGGAATCCGCGAATCCGGCCACGGACAAGTCATCGTCTGCCCGGAAGGAAGCGCGCTCGACCACCGCGCCGCGGCCGACGGATTCCGGGTGTTCGCCTTGCCTGCCCACGACCTCGGCCACGCCCATGGACTCCTGCAACTTCGCCAGCTCCTGCTGAGCGAACCCTGGCAGATTCTCCACGCCCACGACGGGCGCGGCCAGACCCTGGCCTGGCTGGCATCGTTGGGAATGCCGGTGCGGCGCGTGGCCAGCCGGCGCGTGACTTTTCTGCCCGACACTCGCGCCCGGCACCGATTCATTTACACACGGACATGCCACGCGGTCATTGCGATTTCCGAATTCATTAAAGGCTTGCTCATCAAATCCGGGGTGCCGGAAAGGAAGATCGAAGTCATCCCGGACGGTATTGAGATTCCCGCCGGCCTTCCCACCGCTGAAACGCGGGCGCGCGCACGCCGCGGCTGGGGATTCGCTGAGAAGGATTTCGTCGTAGGCCATGTTGGCTCGTTCACCGAGGAAAAGGGTCAGGACACGGCGATCGCAGCGATGGCGCCAGTCCTGGCGAGACTTCCGCAGGCGCACCTTCTGCTCGCGGGAGACGGCCCACGCTGGGCGTCGCTCGAGGCGTCAGCCAAAGGGTCTGCAATCCGGGCCGCCATTCATCTGCCCGGGCGGGTGGAGAATCTTTCTGAGTTTTTCGCCGCCCTCGACCTCTACATCATGCCCTCGCGAGCGGAGGGA
Organism: Terriglobia bacterium; assembly: GCA_035528275.1. GTDB lineage: Bacteria > Acidobacteriota > Terriglobia > UBA7540 > UBA7540 > DATKYV01. The sequence continues at coordinate 3,152 of DATKYV010000224.1, forward strand.
CTCGGCTCCTCGGCGCTCCTCGCCATGGCGCATGGTCTGGCGGTGGTGGCGAGCCGCGTGGGTGGACTTCCGGAGGTCGTCACCGAGGGTGAAACGGGCTGGCTTGTTCCGCCCAATTCCCCTCAGGCCCTGGCTGCGAGCATCATCCATGCGGCATCGGACCGTGGCCGGCTCGCGCAATTCGGCTCCGCGGCGCGCCAAGCCGCCCGCCGGTTTTCGAGTGATATAATGCGCGCGCGCACGGAGGCCTTGTACCGGCGTCTGGGGATGTAGCCGTCGGAGCACCGCAGGGCGCGTGCTGCCCGAGCAACAGGATGGCGTCATTCCCGGCGCCGCGGAAATTCAAATCCTCCGGAGCATCCGAGGAACGAGTGCATATCCCGACGCTGATGCCCTACGCCGTGGTGGCGCTTTTCGGCTTGGCCTTGGGCAGCTTCCTGAACGTTTGCATCTTCCGCCTGCCGCGCCACGAGTCGGTCGTCACGCCGCGCTCCCATTGCCCGCATTGCTCCGAGCTCATTCGCTGGTACGACACCGTTCCGGTTCTCAGCTATCTTCTGCTGCGCGGCCGGTGCCGCAAGTGCCGCGCCCGCATCTCACCTATTTACCCCACTGTTGAGTTGCTGTCGGCTGCCGTCCTCTTGCTTGCCTTCTTTCAGTATGGATTGAGCCCCGCTTTTATCAAGTTTGCGGTGTTCGGCCTGCTTCTGCTGATCCTGATCTTCACGGACCTCCGGGAACGCCGCCTTCCTCACGCCGTGACGCTTCTCGGAATCGGCTTGGGGCTTGCGCTGAGCTTCATCGTGCCCGTGGACCCGCGGCCGCTGGATTGGATTTTCCACCGCCTGGGATCATTCCCCGGAACGGCATTCCTCTCGTTCACCGGGGCCGTCGCCGCAGCGGCGCTGGGCGGAGGGCTGCTCTACGCGGTCGCCGAGGTGTTCTACCGGGTGACGGGCAAGGAGGGCCTGGGTTTTGGAGACGTCATGCTGATGCTGATGGTCGGAGCATTCCTGGGAATTCCCCTGGCCTTGCTCACCATCCTGATCGGCTCTCTGCTCGGCACCATCGTGGCTCTTCCTTTCGAGGTCTTCAGCACCCGCTTTCGCCATTATCCCTGGCCTTATGGCAGCTTCCTGGGCGCCGCGGCGCTCTACGCGAGCCTGGGCGGCAATACGCTGCTCGACGCATATCTCCGCTGGGCCTTGCTGAAGTGAATCAACACCTGTCCCCTTCACAGTTGACCCTGCTTCTTGGCGGGACGCTGCTCGTGGGACTGCTTCTCACCCTGCTCGTCTACGCGGTCTACGTCATGTACAAGCGGCGGCGTGGGGCACTCGATCTGAGTGGCCCGCGACCCAGGCTGCGAACGACGCCGCTTTTGCGGTGGGCGCATTGCAGGGACTGGTCTCCAAGCTGAAGGCCGAAGAAACACGGCTTACCGACCTGGTCCGCGAAGCGGAACAGCGCGCCCAGACCAGCAGCCGCCTGCTGGAAACCATTCTGCAGGAAATGAGCGCGGGAGCGGTGGTATTCAATCGAGAGGGCTTTCTTACCCAGTCCAATCCCGCGGCGCGCGCTCTGCTGGGGATCGACACGTGGTCGCGGCGCCGGTATCCGGAAATCCTGGGCGCCGAATCGGTCTTGGCAGGTTATGTCAAAGAATGCCTGAAGGATGGAAAAGCGGTGAAAAGGACCGCCATCGAGTTCCGCGCGCCGCGAGGAGAACTCCGCAGTCTCGAGGTCTCACTGACCCCGCTCCGGTCCGCGAACGGTCTGATCGAGAGCGCCCTCTGCTTGCTCAACCCCGCTTCGGAACACGCCCCGGCGCCCTGAGGCAGGGGCCGCCATATCCGGTTCAAGAATTCCCGATCACTTCGCGGACCTTGCGAATCAAGGCATCGGGTGTAAAGGGTTTCTGAAGGAAGTTCGTTCCCGCGTCCAGAATGCCATGATGAATGATGCCCTCGTCCGTATATCCGGAGATGTAAAGAATCTTCATGCTCCGGTGGAAGACGGCCAGGCGTTCGGCCAACTGCGGCCCGTTCATTTCCGGCATGATGACATCGGTCAGCAATAGCTGGATGGGTCCCTTGTGCTGTTCGCAGACAACGAGAGCGTCCTCACCGTTGCGCGCTTCCAGCACTTTGTACCCATGCGATTCCAGGATCCCTCGCACCATGGAGCGCAGGGCACTTTCGTCTTCCACCAAGAGGATGGTCTCCGCGCCGCGTGGTAGAGATCCTGGGAGCGCCTCTCCCGAGCCGGCGGAGACGGTATCCTCCGCCACCCGGGGCAGATAAATCTTGAAGGTGCTTCCCTGGCCGGGTTCGCTGTAAACCGTAATGTGCCCTCCGCTCTGCTGAACGATGCCGAAGACCGTGGCCAGGCCCAGGCCCGTTCCCTTCCCTTGCTCTTTGGTCGTGAAGAAGGGCTCGAAGATGTGCGAGAGCGTTTCGGCATTCATGCCCGTGCCGGTGTCGCTGACCGCCATCAAGACAAACCGGCCCGGCTTCATGGGGTAATGGCTGGCGGCGTAGTCCTCGCCCAGCTCAACGTTGGAGGTCTCGATCGTCAGTTTTCCTCCAGTGGGCATGGCGTCGCGAGCGTTGACAGCCAGGTTGAGCAGCACCTGCTCGATTTGCCCCGGGTCAGCCTTTACGCGCCCCAGGTTCGCCCCGGGGAATGCTACAAGCTCGACATCCTCACCGATCAGGCGCCGCAGCATCTTCTCCACGTTCGAAACAACCCCGTTCAGATCGAGCACCTGCGGAGCGAGCACCTGCCGGCGTCCGAACGCCAAGAGCTGCCGGGTGAGAGACGCCGCGCGATCCGAGGCCTTGCGAATTTCGGCCACGTGACCGGCCAGCGGGTGCTTTTCGTCCATCTGGTCCGCCACCAACTGGCTGTAACCGGTAATGATGGTCAGCAGGTTGTTGAAATCGTGCGCGATGCCCCCGGCGAGCCGGCCCACGGCCTCCATCTTCTGTGACTGGCGAAGTTGTGCTTCGAGCAGCCGTTGGTGGGTTACATCACGCTGGACAGCCACATAGTTCACGACAAACCCCGCCCCGTCCCGAACCGGGGAGATCAGCGACTCCGCCTCATAAATGCTGTCGTCCTTGCGTTTGTTAAAGAGGAATCCCGACCAAACCCCGCCACCCACGATCGTCTTCCACAACTGGCGGTAGAATTCGTCGTCGTGGCGGCCGCTCTTGAGAATCCGCGGGTTCTTGCCCATCACTTCCGCGCGCCGGTAGCCGGTGACCCGCTCGAAAGCAGGATTCACGTAAACGATGTTCCCCTCCGGGTCGGTGATCATCACCGACTCGGCCGTCTGCTCGACTGCGGAACTCAGCCTGGCCCTCTCTTCCACCGCCCGCTTGCTTTCGGTGATGTCCACAATCACCCCGCGGAGCTGGGCGGGGCGGCCCGCGCTGGCCTCGAAGACCCGAACCTTTTCGTGCACCCAAACGATCCGACCGTCCGCCGCCACCATCTTGAATTCAGCCTCGCTAAATCTCTGGCCGGCGGTCACCAATTGGTGCAAGGCCCGCACCGCACCGCGGTCGTCCGGGTGAACGCGCTGATTGAAGAAATCCGGTTCCTTCAGCCATTGCTCCACGGGGAATCCCAGAATCTGTTCCGCCCTCTGGCTCACAAAGGTGAAACCCGGGGTTCCCGCCACCGCCTCCCAAACGATCACATCCACGCTTTGCACCAGGTCGCGCATGCGGCGCTCGGATGCCTCCGCAGCGGCGCGAAGTCTCTCGCTGTCCGTCAGGTCCTCGATGGTCAGCAGGAGTCGCCCCCCGTCCTCCTCATGGGCAAGCGACTTGATGGAGATGCGCGCCGGACGCTTCTCGCCGCGGCCGGCGACAGCGACGTCCAGGAGAACTTCCTCGGTTGTTTCTCCGCCAAGGAGCGGGTCAGTGATGCGATAAGGAGGGCGCTCGGCCTGGATGACCTCGTCCAAGCGGCGGCCGACAACTTCTTCGTTTTGCAGGCCAAAGGTGGTAAGAAAGGTCTTATTGGAAGACAGCACATGGAGGTCAGGCGAAAGGACTACCAGCCCCGCCGGGACGCTGTCCACGACCTCCTGCGCGAACTCCCGCATTCTGAGAATGGCCTGCTGCTGCTGGATCGTTCCTTCCAGGGCGACGGCCTGCTGGCGGCGGACGTAGCCACGCCACAGAAGGCCAAGAGCCAAGATCGCCAGAACCATGACCAGGCCCGCCAGGACCGCTGTCTGAAAGAATCCGGACAGAGCTTCGCTCCGATCGATCTTTCGCACCAGCCCCCAACCCGTCAGACCAATTCGGCGTCCCGTGGCCAGCACCTCTTCCCCACGATAATCGAAATACTGTCCGGAGACATTGCCGGTGAGCAGCACCGCACTCGCCGCGAGTTCCGGGGTGCCCAGCTTGCGCCGTTGGAAAGGTTGATCGGCGGCCGCAAAGGGCGTGGGAGAGATGAAAACCACATCATCCGCATGACGGCACACCAAAACGGTTTCGCCGGTCTGCGTGGGGGAAGGGAGTATGCTTAACATTGAAAACAGCGTCTGGGTGAGTGGCATCTGCAAGACAACCCTGCCCAACACTTTGCCCCCCGCCCCGCCTGCGGAGTTCTCGCCTTCGGTTTCCAACACCTTTGAGCTGAAAACTAAGACGCTATTTTGCGGAGAAGTTCCGTGAAGTTCGATGCGGAAACTGCCGTCCTCCGCGACGCTCAGCGGCCTGGGGCAGATTTCGGGGCCTATCGCGGCTGAGCCCGCGGACCTCAGTATTTCCTTTCCGCCGGCATCAACCAGGTAGATTCCCGAATAGCCGTAGGCCGAGGTAAAACGGTTCATGACCTGAAGCAAAACCTGTTCAATCTCCCGGCGCGAGGCGCGAGAAAGTCCGGCGACTTTCTCGCCGGACATCAGGATATTCACGGAAGGAAGAGCAGCCAGGACTTCCGCATCCGCCCGGCGCTCAGCCAGCCAGCTCGAAACGGCGCGCACTTGGCTCTCGGCGATCAGGGACTGGCGCGCATGCCAGAACTCGATCTCATTTACATAGTCACGATAAACCAGAAAGGCGGCGAGGAAGGTCAGGATGACGGCGCCGAGACCCAACACCATCGCCGCCCGCCAGGCCGATCGCTCTTTGACGGGAGACGGCCCGCTTGCTTGAGCTGTATTTTCTTGAAGCCGGCTTTCGATAGATGTGGAGTTCATACGGGCGCTGGTGCTGCTACACCTGTTCAACTGTCGGTGGGTACATGTCCCTCATGGCACCCGCCACCCTGCTGCTTACGGAGACCCCGGGCGAAGCCGCCGAATTCCCCCAACACTCAAGGTTTAGCGAATAGGCTTCATCTGATGGCATCGGGTTCGACTCACGGAGTCACCCCGCCCGTCACACTCGAATCGGGCCGGGCCAGCAACGACAGAGGCTTTCTCATTGCGTTGCGGGAGCTTGCCACTTCAAATCGGATGTCGTCCCAAAGCTGCTCAGGGATCGAAAGGAAAACCTTCACCACCTCGGGGTCGAATTGCCTCCCTGATTCGCGGATAATCTCGTCCCGGGCCACTGAAAACGGCAGGGCGCGCCGATAAGGCCGGTCGGACGTCATGGCGTCGAGAGTGTCCGCCACGCTGAAAATGCGAGCACCGAGGGGGATTTCGCTTCCCACCAGCCCCTGCGGATACCCCGTGCCGTCGTAGCGCTCCTGGTGGGTGAGGACGATTTCCGTGGCGCCTGCCAGGAAAACGATGCGGCTGACCAGATCGTATCCGATGCGCACGTGGGTCTGCATCTCCTGGGTTTCTTCCGCCGTGAGCTTTCCTTCCTTGAGCAGAATCGAGTCCGGGATGCCGATCTTTCCGATGTCGTGCAGGTATGAACCGCGAGCGATCTGCTTCAGTTGGTCCCCCGAACAGTCCATGGCATGGGCCATTCTCAGGCAGTAGCGGGTGACCCGCTGCGAATGCCCCGCCGTTTCGGTATCGCGCAGGTCCAGAGCGGCGCCCAGGGCCTCCAGGGTTTCGTCGTAGGTCAGCTCGATTCTGCGGCGCGCCGCCTCCAGCTGTTTGGTCCGCTCCTCCACCATGCGCTCGAGGTTTTGGCGGTAATCCTCGAGCTCCGTCTCCATGGCTTTCACTTCCAGGGCGCGCTTGACCGACTCCACAACCCCTTCGAGGTCAAAGGGCTTGACCACATAGTCCGCCGCGCCCCGCTTCATAGCCTCGATGCCGGTTCGAACGTCGTTTTCGCCCGTGACCACCAGGAAAACCACTCGTGGGAACTTTTTCCCGACCTCCCCGAGAAGCTCCATGCCCGACATCCGCGGCATGTTCAGGTCGGAGACGACGACATCGAATTCCTCGCGGCCCAGTATTTCAAGCGCCGCTTTCCCGTCATTACAGCTCTTGCTCTCAAAGCCGTGGGCGGTGAGGGTCTCGGTCAAGAGGGCACAAACCGGTAATTCATCATCCACGACGAGGACACGCTTCTTGTCCATTGCTTTTTTCATGAGAGAGTCCCTAAGTCAAAATCCCGGCCCGCGGGGTCGCAAACTCCTCTGCAGGCTACCTGTTGGGGCTGGTGTTGTCATATCTTCAAGCCCTCGGCGAGTTAACTGTATGGTTAAAGTATGCCCCAGTGGCCGGCGAACCTATCGCCTGCTCAGCCGGCCAGCCAGCGGACCAGGTTCTGGAAAAGCTTGAAGCCGTCCTGCGAATAATGGGCGGGGAGCGAAGCTCGCTCCGGGTGAGGCATCAAGCCCAGGACCAAGCCCGTCTCATCGGTGATTCCCGCCACGCCTTCCGGAGCCCCGTTTGGGTTGTCAGGATACCCCATCGTGGGACGTCCCTCCCCGTCGCTGTACCGGACAACCACGCGCGGCGCGCCGGCCTGATGAGGTTCACAAAAGAGGGGCCGGCCTTCTTCGTGCGCGGAAGGCATCCGCAGGACTTGTCCCTCGAGCCCTTCGGTCCACATGCACTTCTCGCCGGAGACAACCAGCCGCACCTTGCGGTCCTCGAATCGCGCCGACTGGTTCTCGATGAGTGCCATGGAACGCTTTCCCGGCGCCCGGCCCGGCAGGATGCCGGCCTCCGCAAGCACCTGGAAGCCGTTACAAACTCCGAGGAGGGGTTTCTTCGCGTCGAGAAAGGACACGAGCTGATCGCGGAGCTGGGCCACCAGCGTGGTGGCGAATATTCTTCCCGCCCCCAAGTGGTCCCCGTAGGAGAAACCCCCGGGAATCACCGCCGCCTGAAACCTGTCCAGGCGCGTCCGCGCTTCCAGAAGGTCACGCAGCAACACCACCTCGGCCTTGCTGCCGGCCAACTCGATGGCCGCGACCGTCTCCTCATGACAATTCGTTCCCGGGGCATAAAGCACGGCGGTTGTCGCTTGGGTCATTCCACTACCTCGCGAAATGTCCGGCCCCAATCGGCGGCCAGGTCGGATAGATGTGCTTCCCAGATGGTCTTTCCTCCCGAGCTCAACACCAGTCGCGGATCTCTTGTCACTTCCCCGAGCACGCAATACGGTATTCCGGCCAGCTTTTCATCGAGCCGCAGACCGCGGGGCGTTTCGACCAGGACCGAACCCACGAATTCACCGAAGAGGAGCCCGTCCCTGCGGCCCGGCCCCAGGGCGTCCAGGTCCAGCCGCGCACCAAGACCCGACCCCAAGGCTGCCTCGAAGAGGCGAAGGAAAACTCCGCCCTCCGCGATGGCTGAGCCCGAAACGTAACCACCCTCCGCCTGCAAACGAAGTAGGGCGTCCCAGAGCGCCCGCATCGCCCGCGCGTCATAGACGTCGAACAAGCGGTCACCGCGTTGGCCGAAGGAATCGGCATACACACTTCCCCCCAGCGCCTCCGCGCCAGTCCGGCCAAGCAGGACAATAGGGTTATCGGCAAGTTTAGAGTCCTTGGTGATGATTTTCTTGACGTCCGGAACCCGCCCCAGCACCGCCACCGCCAGGGTCATTGGAACGTCAATTCTTCTGCCGGCGCTCTGCATGGTTCCGGAGCTCGAATCCTTCCCGGAAATGAAAGGCACGCCCAGCTCGATCGAAAGGTCGGCAATCGTCTCGACCATTCGCCGAAGGTCCCACGCCACTTCCGGCCGCACGCGCGGCGTATAGAAATTATCGCACAGCGCCATCTCGCGGTAGTCGGCCCCGGCCACCACCGCCTTGGTGATGGCCTCAAAAACCATCAGCCGAGCCATGGCGGCGGGATCGATCTCGCCGTACAGGGGATTGAAGGCGACCGTCGTAATCACGCCGTAGGCCTTGCCGCGCAGCGGCGCGGAGACGTAGAGATTCGTGGGCATGCGGTGGTTCTTGCCGCCGTAGGGGCCCACCGCCGTTCTGCCCTGCACCGTTGTGTCGAAGCGCGAGCCCGCCGCCATCTGTTCGGCGCAGTGATAGTGGGTCAGCACTTGGCGTACCGCTTCCGACCATTCCTCTGGCGATTGCGGCTCGGGAAGGCTCAGGGGGGTGAGCGTGCGCTTCGGCTCCGCAACCGCAACCTTGTCAATGGGGCAGGCGCCCCAGAGGAATGACATCTCCAAGTCCACAACCTTCTCGCCGCGCCACGTGGCTTCCAGCCGCTTCGTATCCGTGAACCGGCCGAGGACCGTGTGCGCCACCTCATATCGGTCTAGGATGCCCTTCGCGTGGTCGAGCTTTTCGGGCGGCACGGCAATCAACATTCGCTCCTGAGATTCGGAAAGGAGAATCTCCCAGGCCGTGAGGCTCCGGTCTTTGAGGGGGACGCCGTCGAGGTCAATGGCCACGCCCGTTTCAGAGCCCATTTCTCCCACGGCACAGGAAATGCCGCCCGCGCCCAGGTCGGTGATGGCGCGGATGCATTCCGCGTCCCGAAGCGCGGGAATCGCCGAGGCAAAGCGCCGTTCGGTGATCGGATGGCCGATTTGCACGGCGGCGGATTCCTTCTCCAGCGTTTCACCGGTCATTCCCGTCGAGCTGGCGGTTGCGCCGTGGATGCCGTCGCGTCCCGTCGCACCTCCGATCAGCAGCGCCACGTCGCCCGGCTGCGGCGGCTCCTTCAAAGCGTACTTTTTCGGAATCAGCCCCACCGAATGCCCCAGCGCGAAGCATTTCGCGTACCCGGGATGGATTCGATAGACGGGGTGCATCATGGGAATGCCCATTGGGTTGGTGTAGTAAGCGGTGGCCCGAATCGATTCGGTCACGATCAACTGCGGGTGAAGCGCGCCGCTGGGGACTTCGTCGTCCGCCATTCGCGGGTCCATGGTTCCCATGATGGTCGAGCCGCCGATGGGATACCCGCCTTTCCCGAAACCCAGCGTGTCGCGAATCACCCCGCCGTGTTTGGTGGCGATTCCGCCAAACGGCGCGATGGAGCTGGGGAAATTGTGCGTCTCACCCTTGATGGTCACCACCCAATCCTCGTAGAACTCCAAACCCCCGGCGTTGTCCTTGAACGACGAAACGACGAGGGGATGATTGATCCTCGCCGTTGCCTCGGAAAGCCGCTTGAGCAGTCCCAGGCTTTTCCAGGTGGTATGGAAACAATGGTCGCTCCAACTCTGTGCCAGGATTTCAATTTCCGCGTCGGTATGCGGCCTGCCCTGCGCGAGCTCGTACTGCTGAATGACCTTCATCTGCGAGAGCGGGGCGTACCAGGAGCGTTGCGTCGAAAGGCGCTCCAATTCTTCATCGCTCAGACCGCGCAGCGAGACCGTGCGCACCGGGTCGGGATTCCCCGTCGGCCGCAGCGTTGAAACCACCTCCTGGGGTTCGCGAAGGCGTTCCACGACTTTGTTGTAAAGAAAACGCGCGGCGATCCGGCGCGCCTCGGCCTCCGCCAAGCCCACGAACTGATACCGTTTGCTGAGCCGCGCGAACTCCAACCCGTTTTCGCCCAGAGCCCTGGCGCCGGCCAGAATAGACGGCGTTTCCGGGTCGGTGACGGCGGGCCGGTAAGCGATTTCCACGATCGGCCCGCGGTCCGGCTCGAGCTGGGTTTGGCGGGCAGCCGTTTGGTAGAGCGGATTCACGAGCAGCGGCATCAACCTTTCCAGATCAATCTCACCCTCCAGCCAAAAAACCCGCTCGATGACCAGGTTTTGTAGCTCGCGGTGGCCGTGACGTTGAAAAAAAGCCAGCCAATTTCGTGCTTCCGGGTCATCCTTGGACAGAGCGAAGACACTATGAATGGCCATGATTTCCTCGGGCGAACTCCGCACGCTGACCGCGTTTCCGGCGCGTGCGCAACTGGGGATGCTTGATTGTGCGCAGCAGGTTGAAATGATGCGCAGGGTGCACTTATGACTCCAGCGACCCATTATATCCACTTCAGGCAACCTGCGCCTCCGTCCAATCTTCTATTTCTCCAGGGAGGCCAATTCCCTGCCGCGCGGCGCCACGCCAGGAACATTTCGTCCCGGCAAATGGACCGGAAGAATCCTGGCCGAAGAACCCCATTGCCGCGCCAGGCTTGATTTTATGGGTCGGGAAGCGTAGATTAAGCCTCAGGGATGGCTTACCACACGAAGGGGTAGGTGGCTATGAGAATCAACAAGCTGGTTTTGATTTGTGTGGTCTGCTGTGTCGCAGTCGGCGGAAGCTGGCTGTTGGCTCAGTCTCAGACGAACGCATCAACCCAATCCTCGCTCGGCAATCTGGCGCGGCATCTGAAGGAGCAGAGGGCGGAGGCGGCGCGAAAACCCTCCAAGGTCTTCACCAATGACAACTTACCTGCCCGGCCTGCCGGACGGGGTCTTACCGTGGCGGCCGCGATGTCGTCCGAAGTGAAGACCGATGAAGAGCAATCTGAGACGGAGACTACGGCTTCGCAGACCCCCGAGGCAGAGTCGGCGGAAGCGAAAACCCAAAGCTCCGAAAAAGCAGCCGCAGCGAAGACCGAATCCGAGACGAGCGACGCTCACGACGAGGCTTGGTATAGAGCGCGCGCGGCGGCAATCCGCAGTCAGTTGGACTTACACCAGCGACAACTTAGCGTGCTCGAACAAAAGCTCTCTCAAAACCAGATGCAGTTTTACGACGACCCGAACAAGACGCTCCAACAGGAGTTTTCGCGCAAGGACATCGCCAACTTGTCGCAGGACCTTGAGAAGAAGAAACAGGAAATTGCCGCCGACGAGCAGACCCTCAGCGATCTGCGGGACCAGCTTCGGCGCGAGGGCGCGCCCTCCGGCTGGCTGCGCTAGTTTGGTGGCGAGCAGCCGGGTCTCGAACGACCTGGGAATCGCCCCATCAGGAGCAAGATGGGCGGTTGGAGAGTGAGACGACCGCTCGCAACGCGAGGTGCCATGAAGATGAGACGTTTCTTCGTCATTTTGTTGGGAACGATCGTTCTGCTGGCCGGCGCGATGGCCGCCGCGCAATCCCTTGGCGACCTGGCCCGCAAGCAACGCCAGCAGCGGGAAAAGCAGACGCAGAAGCCCGGCAAAGTCCTCACCAATGAGGACGTGGAGACGCGGAAGACCTCCGAAGGGCCTACCGCCGCCGCAGCCATGGCCGAGGAGCCGAAATCACCCGGCGAGGAGACGCTCAACACGCTCTCTGAAACCTCCAACAAGCCCTCAGAATTGGCCCAGCCCGGGGAGGAGTCGGCGGCGGAAAAGATGAAGACCCGCGAGTATTGGCAGAGCGCCTTCAAAGCCGCCAAGGAAAAGATCGCCGCCGCTGAAGAAGTGCAACGCCTGGTCGAAGATGAATTGGGGCTGCTGAGGATTCAGCGAGCCACCGAGCTCTCCCCCACCGCCCAGGATGATCTGGATGCCAGAATCAAGTCGAAATCCGCCGAAGTGGATGCCAAGCGCGCCGATACCACCAAGGCCAAACAGGCGCTCGAAAAGCTCGAGCAGGAATTCAGCGAAAGCGGCGCCCCCGCCGACTGGAGCAAGACGGAATAGTCCTCTCCATCGCCCGCCCCGTTCAGGTCGAAACTCGAAATTGGAAACTCGAAATTCGCCGGGCAGGGACACATGTAACAGTCGTAGTTACTGGCCATGCCCCGGTGCCGCTGGAGGACCACCAGCCGGCCGGTCACGGGTCCATCAAAGCGAATCCACAGGACGCTCCCTTCCGTGGCGAGCCCCCATTCTACTCAAAACAAACCGATTGAAAAAATCTGTCTCACGGTTCTCACTGTTCGCCATGGGAGCTTTCCAGTGTGCTAGCGTGGAAATGGAAGCGGATAGGAGTCAGGAGACAGGTCTTCTCTGCGCCCTCTGCGTCTCTGCGGTGGTGGAAATGGAAAGAAACAGGAGACGGAAACTTGAATGGTGAATTGTGAATAGTGAATTGAAGAACCCAAGGCCGAAAGTTGGAGGCACGAGACGGGAGAATGACACCCTGCCGGGCAGGCGGGCGAGCATCAACAATCAGCGCGCAGATGTGCGAAAACGCAAAAGCAAAGCCGCTATGTGTAGGAAAACACAGGGGCGGTCCAGGAAGAAGGTGAATGAACCTCTTGGCGCATGCAGTCGCAACGAGGCCGCTCGCAGCTCAATCCTTTTGGCCCAAGTGGAGAGCCACGATGCCGCCGGAAAAATTCCGGTAGCGGACGTTATGGAATCCCGCCTTGCGCAAGGCCGCGGCGAGTGACTCCTGGTCCGGGAACCGCGACACCGAATCCGGCAGGTACTGGTACGGGACTGCGACGCCAGAAATCCACGTTCCCAGGCGCGGGAGGATGCGGTGGAAGTAGAAGCGGAAGAGTGGCCCGAGAATCGGCCCTTGCACGCGAGAGAACTCCAGGATGGCGAGGTGCCCTCCCGGCCTCAGCACGCGGCGCATCTCTTCCAGGCCGCGCGCATAATCGGCAAGGTTGCGAAAGCCGAAAGCCACACTCACCACGTCCAGCGACGCGTCGCGGAACGGCAGCGCGAGGGTGTCGGCCTCGAGGAAGCAGACAGCCGGCGAGCCCGGGAATTTTTCCCGCGCCCTGCACAGCATGGGATGGCAGAAATCCGTCCCGATGACGACCCCCGCCGAGTAGCGCGCCAGCGCCGCCGAAAGGTCACCGGTGCCGCAGCAGACGTCGACGGCCACCGAGCCCGGCCGGGCGAGGACTTCACGCAGCGCGCGGGCTGTGCTGCGGCGCCAGGCGATGTCGCGACCCAAGGAGAGGAAGTGATTGAGGAAATCGTAACGCCGCGCCACGGCGGCAAACATTTCGCGCACTTGGCGCGCCGTGGACGCCGGATCGTCGCCCGAGCCCAGCGGGCTGCCCGCCGATTGGCGCTGGGCGTGGTCACTCATGCCACTCGGCCCGCTGCGTATCGCGGAAGGCGGCAGCCGCAACTCGTGTCGGGACCTCCGCAGTAATTCTTACCTTGCCGATCCTCTCGGGAAGCACCCAGTGGATCCGCCCGCCCACCGCCTTCTTATCGCGGGGCAGCAAACGCAGCAGATCGGCGGGTTCAAGGTCGCGGATATTCGGCAACGGGCCAACGAGCCGCACGAGCTGCACGATCCGATGGGCCACCGCCGGATCGAGTATGCCCAGCCGCACAGCCATGTTTGTGGCGGCGAGCATTCCCCACCCCACCGCCTCGCCGTGCATGAAGCGGCGATAGCGCGTCGCCTCCTCCAGCGCGTGCCCGAACGTATGGCCCAGGTTCAAAACCCGCCGGAGCCCCGCCTCACGCTCGTCGCGGCTGACCACTTCGACCTTCACCTTCGCCGCGCCCGCCAGGATAGCGTCCAATTCAGCGGTGTTCCCGGAACGAAGCCAAGGCAGGCCCGCCTCGATCCGGTCAAAGAGCGCCGGCCCCGCCAGAATCGCGTGCTTCACCGCCTCGTACAGCCCCGACCGGAAAGCTCGATCGCTCAGCGAGCTGAGCACCAGGGGCTCCGCCAGCACCAAGCGTGGCGGGCAGAAGGTGCCCACCAGGTTTTTCATCTGGCCGACGTTGACGGCGGTCTTGCCGCCAATGGCGCTGTCCACCTGAGCGACCACCGTCGTGGGGACCTGGATGTAGTCGATGCCACGCATAAAAGTGGAAGCGACGAATCCGCCTAGGTCGCCGACCACGCCTCCGCCAAAAGCGATGAGCAGCGACCCGCGGTCGGCGCGCCGCTCGAGCATCTGGCCGGCGACGCGCTCCACCATTTTCAGGCTCTTCGAGGTCTCACCCGCCGGCAAAAACAGGGTTGGGGCGTTACGGAGCCGGCTCTCACGGCAGAACGCTTTGCCCCAGCGCATCCACAAGGCGCGCTCGGTCAAAACGAAAGTGGACGTGTAATCGTTCTGCGGAAACCGGCGCAGCGCACGCCAGGCGCCGCGCCCGACGACGACCTGGTAGTTGGCTTTTGAAGAAGTCACGCGAAGACGTTGCATAGTGCTCCGGAAAAACCAGAACGGTTCACGAAAGCTACACATAACACACCCTTCGGTCCGCGACAAGTGCGGCGACCTCGCGTTTTCGGGCAGGAGGTTGCAGTGAGCGGGGGACGGGGCTATCATTGAGCATTCATGGTAAGGACAAAGGAGCAGAAGCCGGACTTTGTTGTTCTGGGCGGCGGAATCGCCGGGATGCGCGCGGCAATCGAGCTGGCCGCGCACGGGCGCGTTCTGGTGCTCAGCAAAGGCGAGCTTTACGAATCGAGCACGGAATACGCACAGGGCGGAATCGCCGTCGCCCTGGGTGAGGATGACGAGGTCTCACTCCACCGCGACGATACGCTGCGCGCGGGAGACGGGCTGTGCAACGAGGAGGCGGTCCGCATTCTGGTGGAAGAAGGCCCCAAGCTCATCAACGAGCTGATCGATTGGGGTATGAAGTTCGACCGCAACGGCACCAAACTCGCCTTCACGCGCGAAGGCGCGCACAGCCGGTCGCGCGTGCTGCACGCCCACGGCGACTCGACGGGCCGCGAGATTCTCCGCGCGTTGATGGCCAAGGCCAAGACGCTGTCCGGGATTCGCGTGCAGCCTTTCGCCTTCGCCCTCGACCTGCTGGTGGAGGACGGGCGCGTGGTCGGTGTCCGCTATTTGGAGGAGAAGACGGGTGCGCTGCGCGAGGTCCGTGGCAAGAGCGTGTTGCTGGCCACCGGGGGTCTGGGCCAGGTCTACAAGGAAACCACCAATCCCGCCGTGGCCTGCGGTGACGGCGTGGCCATTGCGTTCCGTGCCGGAGCGATGGCCAGCGACATGGAGTTCGTCCAGTTCCATCCCACGGCCCTCTTCGTGAAGGGCGCGCCCCGCTTTCTGCTCTCCGAAGCCCTGCGCGGTGAGGGCGCGCAATTGCGGAATCTCGATCTCCAGCGCTTCATGCCCCATTATCACGAGGGCGCGGAGCTGGCGCCGCGCGACATCGTCTCCCGCGCCATCGTCACGGAAATGCACAAGTGCGAAAGCGAGTTCGTATATCTGGACATGACGGCCCTCGACGCGGAGCACGTCAAGAAACGCTTCCCCAAGATTTACGCCACCTGCATGGAGTACAACATCGACATCACCACGGACCTGGTGCCGGTTCGGCCCGCCGCGCATTATGCCATGGGTGGCGTGGCCACTGATTTGAACGGCGCCACCACGCTGCGCGGGCTCTACGCCGCCGGCGAAGTCGCCGCCACCGGCGTGCACGGAGCCAACCGGCTGGCCAGCAATTCCCTGCTGGAAGGCCTGGTCTACGGCACGCGTGCCGCCCGCGCCATGCTGGGAACGCCCGCCCCTTTCTGCGTTGCCGCCCCCACTCCTTCGTCGTCCGCCGGCGCCCAGAAGCCACCCCATGTACCGCAGGGCGGAGCAAAATCCCGCACCCTCGAGCCTGAGAAACTCGTCGCGGAAGTCCGTTCAATCCTCTGGGAAAAGGTGGGAATCATCCGCCAGGGTAAGAGTCTGAGGGAGGTGCTTGCGCAGCTCGATTCGCTAAATCT
>DATKYV010000225.1:0-32134 GCA_035528275.1 Terriglobia bacterium
CAACAGATCGAGTCCGCCGCGCTTTCCAATGGGTCCACGTTTCGGGCGGGGGAGCATCTGTTCCAAGTGGTCATTTCTCCAAAAGAGACATGAAGAAGATTGGGCGCTACGAGATCATCGAAGAGCTGGGGCGGGGTGCCATGGGGGTGGTGTACAAAGCCTCCGACCCGACCATCGGCCGGCTCGTGGCCATCAAGGTCCTCTCGCTGGGCACGTCCTCCGAGCAGGGAGTTCCCGGGGCTCGTGATATCTTCTTGCGCGAGGCGCGCGCCGCAGGACGCCTTTCTCATCCCGGAATCGTTACGATCCACGACGCCTTGGAAGATCCCGAATCAAGGTCCTGCTACATCGTGATGGAGTTCGTGGCGGGACGGACCCTGGAGAGCATTCTTCTGGCCACCCCGCAGATGGGAATCGCGCCGTCGCTGGATATCATCCGCCAAATCGCCGAAGCCTTGGATTACGCCCACAAGGAGAAGATTGTCCACCGCGATCTGAAACCTGCCAACATCCTAATCACCGAAGACGGTCGAGCGAAGATTACCGATTTCGGCATCGCCAAGATCGCGGCGCGCGAAGGAGCGGTGCGGACTGTGGCGATTATGGGGACTCCGTCCTACATGTCCCCGGAGCAGGTGCGGGGCGGGGAAGTCGACGCGCGTAGCGATTTGTTTACGATGGGAATCCTGCTCTTCCTGATGCTCACCGGCCAGAAACCCTTTTCCGGTGACACCGCCGCCGCAATGTTCAAAGTGGTTTATGAGGATCCTCTACTCCCCACCCGGCTGAACCCCAACCTCCTCCCCGCTCACGACTACCTGATCCTGCGATGCCTGGTGAAAAACCCGGCCAAGCGGTACGCAAGCGCCCGAGATTTCCTGAACGACTTGGAGGACGTCTGCCAGGGCCGCGCGCCACGCTCGCAGGCCGGATTCCCCGCGTCGGAGCTGCGAGTCGGAGACCGAACGCTGATGACCCGGCGGCCGTTGGTGGGTCTGATGGAAGTGCGGCCTCTGCCGAGGGAGGGCGGGAAACGACGGGGAGTGTTCATCGCCGCCGTCGTCTTGCTCGCCCTCCTGGCGATTTTGGTTGTGCGGGGAGTCCACCGCCATGAAGCGCCTCCCATTCCGACCGGAACCGCGCAGCCCGCGCCGACTACCGCCGTCGCGCCAGCTGGCAAGGCCCCTCACGATGAAGGCGTGAAGCAGGGCCGCGGCGTTACCCCTGCGGCCAAAGGCCCTTTGGAAAGCGACAAGAAGATGCCCCCGGTTGCCGAGCCAACGGGCGAGCGAAAGCCACCGCTTTCGGAGCCGCGTGCCGCGCCTTTCACAACGATCCCGCCTGCTGTGGCCGCCACTCTCCCGGCGCGAAGCATCACCTTGAAGTGCCGCCACGAACTTCAGGAAGCGACCCTCACCATCGCGAGCGGCGGAAAGATGCTTCTTAAGGTCGATTTGAAAGGGAAGAAGCGGCGGGGATTCATTGGCATTCGGGGCGGATTCTCAGGGATCCTCTCGCGCCCCGTCTCCGTTCCCGCGGATGCGCGTCAGCTTGTCGTGCGTGTCCACTCAGCCGACGGTTCGGTTGACCTTGCCCGAACGGCTCCCGATCCGCCTGCTTCGGGCAGCGACACCCTGGAAGTGGTTGCCAATCAGAAGCGGCTCACAGTGGCGTGGAAGGCGGGGAAACGTCCTGCCCAGTAACCACAGGTGCGCCCCCGCCCTGCCCCCAACGCCTTCGATCCTCTCGCCAGAAACCCGCCGCCTGTTTACTTCCTGACCGAGGTTGTGAAGGGCGCGCTCAGTTTGAAAGTGAGTTTGGTTTCCGGCGCCAATTCGATTTCCTTTTTGCCGGTTGCGGCGGCTACACCGGTTCCGGCACCGGCGCCCACGGCGCCGCCGATCGCCGCGCCCTTCTTGCCGCCGGTAATTGCTCCAATCACTGCGCCGGCACCCCCGCCGCCTCCGATCATCTCGATGTTGCGCTTCTTGTGAGACTCGCCCTTCATGCTCCAGGCATCCGTCGAGATCCCGATTTCACTGTCCCCGGTAGGGGTTAGAGAATTCAAAACTAGCGAAAGCTCAGCGGGACGCGACAAGCGACCCGAACTCACGACGTGGGTCACCTGGCCTGCGACGTCGCTGCCCACCGGCGCCACCGTCGTGCCGTTCACCACCAAGGCTTCCGCGAGCGTTCCTTCAAATGCGGTTCCTTCCTTGGTCGTACCCGTGTCGATGGTTTGACCGAGCCGGACCTGCAACGGCGTACCTGCGGGGATCGTGACCTTGACCGTCTGTGGCCCGCTCGCCTGAGTACTTGTCGCAGCGCCCTCCGCGCCGGAAGTCTCGCTTTCCGTCTGCTCCGTCCCAGATTGGCAACCGATCATGGCAAGCGCGAGCAACCCGATTCCTAACGTCTTCAAGAACCATTTGGTTTTCATCGACGACCTCCGTTGTTTGTCAGTCCACGCATGGCGTACATCATCCCCGCTCCGTCCGGTTTGATTGCCGGCGGCTGTGCGCGCTGCGGCCTGTATTTCCAACTCACCATGCCCGATTATCTGAATTCACAGTAGACAAATCGTTTCTCCACGTCAAGGAGCAAAGAGGTTTCGAGGGGAAAGGGGTCGACGAGTGTAGGGCCCCGTGCTACCATTTCCAGGGTTCTGCTTTCCGCGTTCGACAGCGAATCGCGGCAGCGAACATATCAGACTTCGGGCTCTGTGCGACGGATGCTCGTGAACTCCGCCAGGTCCGGAAGGAAGCAACGGTAGCGGGCCTCTCCGAGTGCCGCAGATCAACCCGAAGTCTGACCCATTTGATTTTGGATTTTAGATTTTGGATTGACCAGCCATCCGGCCATGCTTCCCAGGCAGGACTCGTATCATGAGGACTCGCGGATGGTGCGAAGACGTCATCGCAGCTAGTCCACGATAAGACCTAGGTTCAAGGGCCGGCCAAAGGTCGTTGGGGCGAATCCAAAATCCCAAATCCAAAATCCGAAATCTCCATGTCATACCAAGTCATCGCCCGCAAATACCGGCCGCAAGTTTTCGACGATGTGGTCGGACAACGGCTGATTACCGACACCCTGAAAAACGCCATTCGGACGGACCGCGTGGCGCACGGGTACATCTTCTCCGGTGCGCGCGGCGTGGGAAAAACCTCGACAGCGCGGATTCTTGCCAAGGCGCTCAACTGTATCCAAGGGCCGACGGTCACGCCTTGCGGCCAGTGTCCCTCCTGCGTTGAAATTACCGCGGGGAATTCCGTTGACGTTTTCGAGATCGACGCGGCGTCGAATCGCGGCATTGACGAAATCCGCGAGCTTCGCGAGACGGTCCGCTACCTTCCGGCGCGAGACCGCTATAAGGTTTTCATCATCGACGAAGTCCACATGCTGACTACGGAAGCGTTCAACGCGCTGCTCAAAACGCTTGAGGAGCCTCCTCCTCGCTCGCTCTTCCTCCTGGCAACCACCGAGCCGCACAAGCTGCCGGCCACCATTCAGTCGCGTTGCCAGCATTTTGCCTTTCGCCTGCTCGATTACGCGGAGATCTACGCTCGTCTCGAAATGGTTTGCGGGGCGGAAAAGATTCAGGCCGACGAGGGCGCGCTGAGCGCCGTCGCCCAGGCGGCGGAGGGCAGCCTGCGCGACGCGCTCTCGCTCCTTGACCAGGTGATTGCCGCCGGTGGCGATCGGTTGGAAGAAAACCGTGTCCGGCAGTTGCTGGGGGTCGTTCCGGTCCGCTTCCTGCGGGAGATGGTGGAAGCGATCCACGCCGGGGACGCGCAACTCGTCCTGGAGCGCGTGGGTGAGCTGGCCAAGGAAGGTTACGAGCTCGCCCACTTCGCCGGAGAGTTCACGCGTTACATCCGCAGCTTGATGATCGCGAAAAGCTGCGGCGCGCAGAGTCCGTTGCTCCAGGTTCCGGCCGACGAGCGCGGCACTCTGGCGGAGCTCGCCGGACTTTTCAGCGAAGAAGACCTCACACGCTTCTTCCAAATTCTGCTGCGCGTCGAGAGCGAGCTGAGGTATTCACTGGCGCCGCGGTTCCATCTGGAAATGGGACTATTGAAACTCGTGCATGCGGGAAAGCTCGCGTCGCTCGAATCCCTTCTCGGGGAGCTGCGAGGCGCCAAGCCGGTGGAGAAGCCGGCCAGCCCAACGCCGCGGGCTTCTTCGCCAGGCCCGTCGCCGGGCGGTCCGGTGAAAGCCCGCGAGTCCGAGCCCCCGCAGCAGATTGCTCCGTCGAGGAAGTCGCCCGGTCAACCTCCTCCTTCGGCGGTGGCGATGGGCGCAGTCGCCTCAGGGCTCCCCGAAGACCCCCGCTTGGCGGCCATTAAATCGATGCTTTACGACCAGTCGAAGAAGTTTCTGAGCAGTTGCCTGGAACATCTTTCCGGCTGGCGCTTCGAGAACGGGGAAGTTCGATTCCTTTGCCCAAGCGGAGAATCCTGGGTAGCGGATTTCCTGAAAAGCCGCGAGCAACAGGAAGCCTTGCGTTCCGTGTGCGCCCAAGTGCTCGGCCAGCCCGTCAAGATTTGTGTTACACTCGAGGAGCAGAAAGGGCAGACCGCGGTGGTGCGGCCACCGGCCAAAGAGCGCGCGGGTCGCGATGCCGGGGTGGAGGCGTTCCGCAAGAGATTTGACTGCACCTTGGTCGGCGTGAAAGACCTCAGCCAGGAGTGAGCGATGAAAAATCTGCAACAGATGCAGCAGATCATGAAGCAGGTTCAGCAGATGCAGGAACAGCTTCAGAAACAGTTGGATGATCTGGTGGTCGATGCGTCAGCCGGCGGAGGCATGGTGACGGTCAAGATGAACGGTCAGAAACATCTGGTTTCCGTTCATATCGAGCGTGAAGTGTTTGACTCCGGGGACGTCGAAATGCTGCAGGACCTCATCGTTGCCGCAGTGAACGAAGCCACCCGAAAAGTGGACGAGCAACTGGCCTCCCGGGTCGGCAGCCTGGCAAGCGGCCTGAATTTGCCCGGCCTTGGGTAAACCGCCTTTCAGGAAGCCGCGCAGGAATTTCCACGAATGAAGGATTTTGCCGAGCCGCTGGCTCGTTTGATTGACGAATTGAAACGTCTGCCCGGAATCGGGCAGAAATCGGCCCAGCGGATTGCCTTTTTCCTCGAGCACGCTCCGCGCGAGGAAGCGGAACGCCTGGCGGCGGCCATCGTAGAATTGAAGGACAAGATTCGGCTATGCAGCCTTTGTAATAATCTCACCGAGCTCGACCCCTGTGAATACTGCGCGGATTCCCGGCGCGACCAAGGGGTCATCTGCGTCGTCGAAACCCCCTTCAACGTGGTGGTCATCGAAAAGACCCGAGAGTACCACGGTCTCTACCACGTCCTTCACGGAGCGCTCTCCCCCCTCCAGGGGATCACTCCGGACCAATTGAAGATTAAGAATCTTCTCGAGCGGTTGAAGGATGGAAAGGTCCGGGAATTGATCATCGCCACCAACCCCAACGTGGAGGGGGAAGCGACAGCCATTTACCTTTCCAGGCTCATCAAACCGCTCGGCGTCAGAGTCACTCGGATCGCCATGGGGATACCGGTGGGGTCGGAACTCGAATTCGCCGACGAGGTGACAATGATGAAGGCCATGGAAGGGCGGCGGGAGATTTGAGCTTCGCGGTCTCCGTGCCTTGGACCGGGCTGACAAATTTGTATAGATTCTTCTTATGGTTCCTATAAGGGCTTGGTTTGCAGGGGTTTACGAGGTTGGAGAAACCCCTCGGGCAACGAATTGCGGTATGGTAAACTCCTAGCAGGGCTTTGAGAGCCACGCAATCTTTGAGAGGGGCAGAACCTATGAGTGGAAACTCAGGGGCGAAAGAGGGGGTGTTTCCTTTTCCCGGCATTCCAACCACCGCGGACGGCGCGGCGATGGTGGTCTGGGTGGAAACCCAAATCACCCAGGGCGCCTGTGCCTATCCCATCACTTCCTCCACGACGATGGGTGGCGGATACCAGCAGGAAGTCGCCAACGGGAAGCGGAACCTTTGGGGGGAAAACCTGGCCTTCATTGAGCCCGAGTCGGAACACAGCGCCGCCTCGACCTGCGAAGGATTTGCGGTGGCGGGCGGTCGGGTGACCAACTTCACTTCCGGCCAGGGCCTCGTGCTGATGAAGGAGGTCCTGTACACCATCTCCGGCAAGCGGCTCCCCGTGGTGTTCCATATCGGGGCGCGGGCGCTGACCTCCCATTCGCTCAACGTTCACGCCGGTCACGATGACGTGATGGCCGTCGCCGATTGCGGATGGGGAATCCTCTTCGGCAAGAATGCACAGAATGCCGGCGACCTTGCTCTCATCGCGCGCCGGGCAGCGGAGGATTCAGCCACGCCTTTCCTCAACGTCCAGGACGGCTTCCTGACCACGCATACCATCGAAAACGTTCTACTTGCTGAGCCCGAATTCATGAAGCAGTACATCGGCCCTGCCGCCGCCAAGCTGGTGAACATGATGCACCCGGATTACCCGGTCATGAGCGGCGTGGTCCAAAACCAGGACAGCTACATGAAGGGCAAGATCGCGCAGCGGGCTTACTATGCCCGCGTGCCGGCTGCGCTCGAGTGGGCCATGCAGGAGTTCTACGAAGCGACGGGCCGTCGCTACGGGCTGATTGAGCCCTACCGGCTCGAGGACGCCGAATACGCCATCGTGGGGATGGGCGGCTTGGTGGAAACGGCCCAGGCCACGGTGGATTATCTGCGCAAGACCGAGGGGCAGCGGGTGGGGACGCTGCATGTCACTTCCTTCCGGCCGTTCCCCGGCCCTCAGATTGTCGAGGCGCTCAAGCACTGCCGCGCCATCTCGGTCATCGAGCGGATGGATAATCCCCTGGCCGAATCCAACCCCCTGATCTGCGAAATCAAGGCGGCGTTTGCCAGCGCCATGGCCGGGATCCCGCCTTATCAGAAGATTGATCGCATGCCGGAGTTCTTCGCCGGTTCCGGAGGTTTGGGGAGCCGCGACATCCGACCGGGCGATTTCCTGGCTGCCGTCAAGAACATGTCCTCGAGCAACGGGTCGAAGAAGTACTACTTCACGGTGGGAATAAAGCACGAGTTGGCCTTGGAGCAGCCTTCTGACCCTGACGTTCGTCCTCCGGGCGGATTCTCGATGCGCGGCCATTCCGTGGGCGGCTACGGATCGGTGACCACCAACAAGGTGATCGCCACCATCGTCGGCGAACTCTTCGGCCTGAACGTGCAGGCCTATCCCAAGTACGGGTCGGAAAAGAAGGGTCTGCCTACCACTTACTATCTGACCATCGGCCGGGAGCCCATCCGAACCCATTGCGAGCTGGAGCACGTTGAGTTCGTCCCCATGAACGACGTGAACGCCTTCAACCTCGGGAATCCGCTCTCCGGCCTGACCCGGAACGGCATGATCTTCATCCAGTCGGACAAGACCGACCCGGCGGAGATTTGGATTCGCGTTCCGCACTATGCCAAGAAGATCATCCGTCAGAAGAATATCCGGGTATTCGCCCTGGACACGGTGAAGATTGCCCGCGAGGTGGCCACGACCGCTGACCTCATCCAAAGGATGCAGGGGATTGTGCTCCTCGGGATCTTCCTGCGCGTGACGCCCTTTCGCGAGGCCGTGGGGGTTTCTGACCAGGAGTTGTTCGCCGGCGTGGAGAAATCGTTGCGAAAGTATTTCGGCAAGCGCGGAGAGCAGGTGGTCCAGGATAACTTGACCGCGGTGAAACGCGGCTACACCGAGGTTTTTGAGGTTCCGCAGGAGATCATCTCGGTGGACCAGCCGGCACGACAGCCGGAAGTCGTCCGGGCCTAGCCGGAAGGCAGGGCAAACCGGGCGCATTGCCCCGACTCCGCGCCGGGAATGAGGAGAGTAAGGAAAAAGGTATGGGAACTGATACGCAGACCGCGAAGTCCCTGGAAGAGACGCTGCTGGACATTTCGCGGTTCAACGAAGAGGTCGTGGGTGGATATAACGACGGGACCGCGGAAAAGGGACTGCCCGCCGACCTCGCCACTGCTCGCAGCCTGGTCCCGGCCGGGACCGGAGCCCTGCGGGACTTCAGCTACATCGCCCCGGAAATCCCCGAGTTTATCACCGAGAAGTGCGTGGGTTGCATGGAGTGTGTCACGGAATGTCCAGACACGGCCATCCTGGGCAAAGCCATTCCCCGTGAGGAATTGGAAAAGAAACTCGCGGAGATTCCCGACGAGGCGGAGCGGAACCGGCTGCGCTCCATGTGGGCGGAGACGAACAAGTACTACAAGGTCTACGAGAAGAAGGATCAGGTCCCGGGCCTGTTCGGAATCTTCATCGACCCCACCAAGTGCAAGGGTTGCGCGGAGTGCGTGGCGGCTTGCGGGGACCATGCGGCGCTGAAGATGATCGTCAAGGACGACGACAACCTCCGTAGCTATCAGAACGCCTTCAAGTTCTTCAAGGAAGTCGGCGACACCCACCCCCGGTACATCAACGAGCGCGCCCTGGTGGATTTCATGTTGAAGCCCGACTCGCTGCTCTATGTGGGCGGCGCGGGCTCCTGCATGGGTTGCGGTGAGGCCACGGTGCTTCGCATGATGCTGGCCGCGACCGGGTTTGTTTACGGCCCCAAGAACATCGGGCTGGTCGCCGCCACCGGCTGCAACACCGTCTACACTTCGACGTATCCGTACAATCCCTATCTGGTCCCCTGGACGAACTCGCTTTTCGAGAACGTCGCGGCCGACGCCATGGGCGTGCGCGCCCGGTGGGATCAACTGGGCTGGCAGAATAAGCGCCTCTGGGCTATTGGCGGCGACGGTGCCATGCTCGACATCGGATTTCAGTCGCTTTCTCGGATGCTCGCCTCCGGTATGGACATCAAGGTCCTGATTCTTGATACCCAGGTCTACTCGAATACCGGCGGCCAGACTTCCACCGGGTCCTACACGGGCCAGGACGCCAAGATGTCGGCACATGGCAAGGTAATTCATGGCAAGCAGGAAAAGCGCAAGGAGATTGGCACGATTGCCATGATGCACCCCACCACCTTCGTGGCGCAGACCACGGCGGCTCACCCCAACCACTTCTACAAGGCGGTGATGGCGGCCAACGAGTTCCCCGGCCCCGCCATCGTCAATACCTACACCACCTGCCAGCCCGAACACGGCGTGGCGGACGATCGCGCCATGGCTCAGGCGAAACTCGCTGCCGAGTCGCGGGCCTTTCCGCTGTTTATCTACGACCCGCGCAAGGGTGAGCGCATCAGGGAGCGGCTGAGCTTGCAGAGCAACCCGGCCATGAAGGATGACTGGTACGTGGTGCCCAAGACCGGCGAGGTGGTTGACTTCATCTCCTTCGCCCGCACCGAGGGGCGCTTCGCCAAGCACTTCGATAAGGACGGCACGCCTTCGCCGACCCTCCTGGCCGCCCAGCAGGACCGCTTGGAAAACTGGCGCCAGTTCCAGGAACTCGCGGGGCTGCGGTAGCACGGGCGTCCCGCCCGTGGCTCGTCACGGCCAAGATGGCCGTGCTACGACAAAGCATGTAGGGGCATCCCTCGTGGGGGCCCTTTGCATTTGTAGGGGAGCGCTCCGCCTCACCACCCCCTTCGGGAGAGAGGGTGGTCCCACAGGGCGGGATCAGGTGAGGGGGCCTGTTCCCAGGGCTGACACCCCAGCCACTCCATTTCGGCCCTCCGGGCCTGTGGGCCTGCATTAGGGGTCGGCTAAGACTTGACCATCAGGGCTGCGGCTCTTCCGTTGACGTCGCCCGCCTGCGGCGGCCGTGCCAGACGCTCAGGATTTCGAGACGCTCGGGGCGGAGACGATAGGTGATGACATAGGGCGGGACGACAAGCTCGCGCGTTCCGAGCCTGCGGCCGGGTTTGCCCAATTGTGGGAACTCGGCGAGGTGCTCCACGCTGCTTAGCAGGTACGCGGCCACGCGCTTGGCGGCCTGCGGCTTGTCCTGTTCGATGTAGTCCCCGATCTCTGCCAGATTCGAAATCGCCTGTTCGGTCCAGACTATTTGCATTCGTGTGGAGGCCCCCATCCTCCAAATCCTCAGTGTACGGACGGATGTTACGGGGCCTGTTGCGCCCTGGCTATTTGCATACGGGTGGAGGCAGCTTGCGCTTGCCGCTCCAGGACTGGAGGTAGCGTTTGACCGCTTTGTGCGGGACAACCCGTCCGGCATCGGCATCCCGGATGCCCTGGTCGATTCTCGCCAGTTGCGCTTCTTGCTCTTCGACGTAGCTTTCCAGGGCCTCGACCGCCAGCCGCGAGCGGTTGTGGGCCGTCGATTTGGCTAGCCCCTCAAGGCGGGATTTCAGCTGAATTGGCACACGCACGGTGAGCGTGGCGGTTCGAGCCTTCAGGGCGCCTTTGGTCTTCATGTGCACATTTGTAATACATCCACTGATTGAAGTCAAGCGCCACGGCCCTATGCAGCGCGCCCAGCACTCGACGATGCGGCGCCTGCAATTACGCCTCGTACGAAATAATGTATTGGGCCTGGGTCGGTACCAAGTGGCGGTTGGCGAGGGTCACTCCGCTCCGGTATAATGAACAATTCGGTTGGGCGAGATTTTCGCCACCAGCTCAGGGAGCCTTCCACAAACATCAGAATGCTGCGTCGTCTTCTTCCCCTCAAGCCGTACTTGCTTCGCTACAAGAAGCGCTACGTTGTGGGCTTCTTCACGCTTCTGGTGGCGCAGGCCGTCGGCGTCACCCTGCCTCTGGTCATTAGGGCCGGCATTGACAGCCTCTCGCCGGGCATCAACGGCGACAAGCTGCTCTTCTACGCCGGGCTGCTGCTCGGCATTGCGCTCACCAAGGCGGTTTTTCAGTTCTGGATGCGCTGGATCCTCATCGGCATCTCCCGCGACGTGGAATACGATCTCCGCAACGATCTGTTCCTCCACCTCATGCGCCTTTCACCGCGCTACTACACCCGGACTCCCACCGGCGACCTGATGTCAAAGCTCACCAACGACCTGAACGCGGTGCGCAACATCGTGGGCCCGGGAATCATGTACTCGGCCAACACGGTGGTGGTGGGCGTGGCCACCATCAGCCTGATGCTGCATCTCGATTGGCGACTGACGCTCTACGCCCTGATACCGCTGCCGCTGGTTTCCATCGCCGTCAAATTCTTCGGTCAGATGATCCACGACCGCTTCGAGCGCATCCAGGCGATGTATTCGGTGATCACGGAAAAGGTCCGCGAGAATCTCGCCGGCGTGCGCGTGATTCGTGCCTTCTGCCAGGAAGACGCTGAAATCGCAGAATTCGACCGGATGAATTGCGAGTTTGTGGAAAATAACAAGCAACTCATATGGATCACCAGCTTCATGTGGCCGGGCATGGCCTTGCTGTTTGCCGTCGCTTTCATGCTCATCATGGTGGTGGGCGGCCAGCACGTCCTCGAGGGCGCCATCACGGTGGGGACCTTCACGGCGTTCAACGTTTATTTGATCTACCTGATCTGGCCCATGATTGCCCTGGGCTGGGTCACCAACCTGGTGCAACGTGGCCTGGCCTCGCTCGAACGGCTGAATACCATCTTCCTCGCCAAGCCTGAAATCGACGACCGCCACGTTCCGGAGACGCCGGTTACGTCCTTGCGCGGAGAGATTGAATTCCGGAATCTGTCCTTCAGCTACAACGGCAAGCCCACGCTTAAGAACATCAACGTGCGGATTCCCGCGGGGCGGACGGTGGCGATTGTTGGCGCGACGGGATCGGGAAAATCCACGTTGGTGGGCCTGATTCCGCGCCTCTACGACGCGCCGGAAGGCAGCCTGCTCGTTGATGGCGTGCCGGTCCGCCAGATTCCCCTCAAGACCCTGCGCGAGCACATCGGTTTTGTTCCCCAGGAGACCTTCCTGTTCAGCGAAAGCGTGCGGGAAAACGTCCGGTTCGGCGTCCCGGGGGCTTTGGACCAGGAGATCGAGCGCGCCGCCGAAATTGCGAACATCCTTCCCGATATCCGCGGCTTTCCCCGGGGGTTCGAGACGATGGTTGGCGAGCGCGGACTGACGCTTTCCGGCGGGCAGAAGCAGCGCACGGCGATTTCACGCGCGGTGATTCGCGACCCGCGCATCCTGATCCTCGATGACGCCCTGTCGAGCGTCGACACGTACACGGAAGAGAAAATTCTGCGCCACCTCACCGAGGTGATGGCGGGAAGAACAACGCTGCTGATCTCGCATCGCGTCTCGACCATCCGCAACGCGGATGAAATCATCGTCTTGCACGAGGGGACAGTCGTCGAACGCGGGACGCATGAGGAATTGCTGGCACTCAACGGCTTCTATACGGAGCTCTATAACAAGCAGTTGATTGAGGACGAGTTGGAACAGGAAGTGTGAGTGGAACGAGTCAGACGTGAGGAGACGCGAGTTTAGAGTTAAGAGTTGAAAGTCGAAGGCAAGGGCTTTCGACCTTCGACTTTCAACTTTCGACTGGCTTGATATGTCCGAGAGTTTCCACGAAGAGGAAGTCCTGGGGAAGGCTTACGACGCGCGTTTGATGCGCCGGCTGCTGGGCTACCTGCGCCCGTACTGGTTCGTAGCCCTGCTGGCCTTGGGGGCCATCATTCTTTACGGCATCCTTCAGGCGGTGCCGCCTTACCTGCTGAAGGTGGAGGTGGACCGGTACCTTGACCCCGCGCGCCGGGAGCACATTCCGGCCTTCCTTGCCGACTTTCTCAGTTCCGATCCTCTGACCGGTATCCTGCAGATTGCCCTCGTGCTCTTTCTGCCCACGGTTTTGCTGGCCTTTCTGCTGGAATTCGCCCAGTCGTTTGCGATGCAACTGGTGGGGCAGAAGGTGATGTACGATCTGCGCAAGCAGATCTTCGCCCACCTGCAACGCCTGCAAACGAGCTTCTACGATCGCAACCCGGTGGGCCGCATGGTGACCCGGATCACCACCGACGTTGACGTGCTCAACGAATTGTTTGCTTCCGGTATGGTGGCCATCTTCGGAGACTTCTTCACGCTCATCAGCATCATCGTGGTGATGCTCAGTCTCGATTGGCGGCTGGCGCTCTTCACGTTTTCCGTGTTGCCGCTCATCGTGCTGGCCACCATGGCTTTCCAGAAGGCGGTGCGGGAATCCTACCGGCGCATCCGCGTGGCCATCGCGCGCATCAACGCCTACTTGCAGGAGCACATCACAGGGATGACGGTGCTCCAGTTGTTCAATCGCGAAGCGCGGAGTTTTGAGGAATTCGAGAAAATCAACCGGGCTCACATGGCGGCTTACAAGGACTCCATTCTGGCTTACGGATTGTTTTATCCCGCGGTGGAATTCCTCGGAGCCCTGGCCGTGGCCATCATCCTCTTTCAGGGCGGGGGCATGGCGCTACGGGAGCAGGTGACCATCGGAACCGCCATTGCTTTCATCCAATATTCGCAACGCTTCTTCCGCCCCATCCAGGATCTGAGCGACAAGTACAATATTCTTCAGGCAGCGATGGCGAGCGCCGAGCGGATTTTCAGGCTGCTGGACACTCCCGTCACAATCCCCGAGCCCGCGCGCCCCGCGCCCCTCGAAAACCCCCAAGGGAGCGTGGAGTTTCGCCAAGTCAGCTTCGCTTATCAGGGCGATCATCGCGTACTCGAAAATGTTTCATTCAGCATCGAGCCGGGGGAGACCGTCGCCATCGTCGGCCACACGGGTGCGGGGAAGACCACGATCACCAGTCTCTTGCTGCGCTTCTATGACGTCCAACAGGGCCGGGTTCTCTTCGACGGAATTGACATTCGCGACCTCCGCCTGCGCGACCTGCGTCGAAACTTCGGGATGGTACTCCAGGACCCGTTCCTCTTCTCGGGCACGATCTCCGGCAACATCCGCCTGGGAACGAAGGGCATCACGGATGCTCAGATTCGCGAGGCCACTCGCCAGGTGAATATCCTCAACTTCATCGAGACCCTTCCCGGAGGTTTCGACGAACCGGTGCGGGAGCGCGGCGCCACGCTTTCCGTCGGGCAGAAACAGTTACTTTCCTTTGCTCGTGCCCTGGCGCATAATCCCCGCTTGTTGATCCTGGACGAGGCGACTTCCAGTGTCGATCCGGAGACCGAGTCCCTGATTCGCGAAGCGTTGCGGCGGCTGCTCGAGAATCGCACTTCCCTGGTGATCGCTCACCGGCTCTCCACGATTCAGAACGCCTCGAAGATTGTGGTGATGCACAAGGGCCATGTCCGCGAGGTGGGCACGCATCAGGAATTGCTTCAGAAGCGCGGGATTTACTACAAACTTTACGAGCTTCAGTACAAGGACCAGGAGCTGCCCGCCCTCCGAGCCGAGCCCACGGCGTAATCATGCCCAAAACTTGCCTGATGATTGTTGCCGGCGAACGCTCCGGCGACGTTTACGGCGCCGAGCTTGCCGCCGCGCTACGCTCTCGCCTGGGCGATGCGGAAATATTCGGTTGCGGCGGGGAAGCTATGCGCCGAGCCGGTGTCCACACCGTGGTGGACGCCCACAACGTCACCATGGTCGGCATTGCTGAGATTCTCTCGGGATTGCCTCGGGTTTACCGTGCTTTCCACGCCCTGCTGGCAGAGGTGGATCGTCGGCGCCCTCGACTTGCCGTTCTCATCGATTTCCCCGATTTCAATCTTCGCCTCGCCCGCAAGCTCAAGCGGCGCGGTATTCCCGTGGTCTATTTCGTCAGCCCTCAAATCTGGGCATGGCGGAAGGGCAGGATCAAGCAGCTTAAGGCCAATATCTCGAAGATGCTTTGCATCTTTGAATTCGAGGAGAAGATCTACCGCGAGGCGGCGATTCCCGTGGAATACGTGGGGCATCCGATGGTCGACCTCGTGCGGACACATCTCAGCCGCGAAGAATTCTTCGCCAAGGCCGATCTCGATCCGGCGATACCGACGGTGGCCCTGCTCCCGGGGAGCCGCCGGAAAGAAGTTGCCTACAACCTGCCGCCCATGCTCGACGCAGCAACGCGTATGACCGTGTCGAGAAACCTCCAGTTCGTCGTCGCCGTTGCTCCGACCCTTGATTCGGTGTGGATGGAGTCGACATTGCTCGAGTGCTACATCGGAAGGGCAACGGTGCGCACGGTGAAGCAAGCCACCTATGACGCCCTTCAGCACTGCGATGTGGCGGTCGTGGCCAGCGGCACCGCCACGATCGAGGCGACGCTTCGCGAGCGTCCCATGGTGGTGGTCTATCGCGTCTCGCCCCTGACTTGGCTCATCGGAAAGTTCCTTGTGGACGTGCCCTTCTATAGCATGGTGAATCTGCTCGCTGGGAAGCCGGTGGTGCCGGAACTCATCCAGCACGATTTTAGTGCGCCAAACCTCGCATCCCAATTAGAATACTTATTGGACCACTCGGAAGCCCGTGCCAGGATGGCCGAGGAGCTGCGAAGCGTCAAGGCGCGCTTGGGACCGGGAGGGGCTATTTCACGAGCGGCGGAAGCTGTCTTGGGCGTGCTCCGGGGTGGTGGAGCAACCCTTTCGACCCTTTAGGGCATCGTCCGGCCCCCGGTCTGCCGGGGGAATTCATGCAACTGGCCGCCCGGTGTTGTAATCCAACTTTATGCCGGGGGAGACCGCCGCATAGATTTGCTGAATCTGCCCCGAAGTGGCGGTGAGTCCGGGCGTTGGGCTGTTAGCGGGACAGGCTGAATGGGTGCTGGGAGCGATTCATGATTAGAGTTAAGAACTTGGGCAGCGCGCCCTTTGGCGGGGAATACCAGTTGTTTCGAAAGGCCTGGCTTTACGCCGCCACACTGGCGCTGCTGGTGCTCTGTGCCCCGACCGCAGGCCTCGCCCAGACCACAGCGAACTTCGACGTCACCCGATACACCATCGACGCTGAACTCTTTACCTCTACCCACATCCTGACGGCCAAGGCCCGAATCGAATTCGTTCCAATAATGGACCTGACCGCGCTCAACTTTGAGCTGCACGGCGGGTTGCACGTGAACAAGGTTACGGACGCTTCCGGCGGTGAGCTGCGTTACCGGCAGGAGGGTCTGTCATTCCGGGTGGACTTCTTGAATCCACTCCTCCAGGGCACGCCTTCCTTTATCACCGTGAATTACGGCGGCCCGCTGCTTTCGGCTGAGGGCAGCCCGGTTGAAAACTTGAAATTGGCCTATGTCGGCTCGGAAGGCAGCTACCTGCTCTATCCGGCGCGCTGGTTTCCCGTCAGCGCTTACGGCGTGGACCGCTTCGCGGCCAGCGTGCACATTACCGTTCCCTCCGACGAAACAGTAATTGCTTCCGGGAGACCTGCTGCTCTGGTTCGCCAGGCCGGGAAGGTGACCTACGCTTTCGACTACAGCCAACCGTCGTTCCCCGGCACCGTGCTGGCGGGGAAGTACGTCGCGCGGCCGGGCACGGCGGTGGGCGCTAACATTGCCCTCTTTCTGAAGCCCGGGCACGAGGACCTGGCGGCGCGCTACGGCGACACTGCCGCTCGCATCTTGGAATTCTTCTCCGGGAAGTTCGGCCCGCTCCCGGAAGGTCATTTGGCAATCGTCGAAATCGACGACGGGACCGTGGGAGGCTACAGCGCCCCCGGCGTGGTGGCGCTCGCCTCGCGCGCCTTGACCACCAGCGTCAACTCACGCCTCCTCGCCCACGAGATCTCGCACCAGTGGTGGCGCGTCCTCGTCAACCCCGCTTCGCCCGACGATGCCTTTCTTGATGAAGGGTTGGCCACCTACGCGGCGGCCATGTACGTCGAGGATGATTCCGGTGAGGCGGCTTTCGAAGACGTGATGCGCGACGTTCAGATCGGCGCGCTCACTCACGAGGATGTTGCCCCCATCGCCCAGGCGGGCCGCCTGCAGGAATACACTCCTGAATACCAGTCCATCGTCTTCCAAAAAGGGGCCATGGTCTTTCACATGCTGCGCTGGGTGGTGGGCGACGCCCTTTTCCTCGACACGCTCCGCACCGTGGCGCACGATTACGCCTGGAAATCGATCTCCACCGACCAGTTCGAGCAAGTGGCGGAAAAGGTCAGCAAGCAGGAACTGACTTACTTCTTTGCCCAGTGGGTGAGCTCCACGGGCGTCCCGCAGTTCAAGCGGTCGTGGGCCGTGTATCGCGTGGGAAAGGATTACCAGGTGATCGGAAAGGTCCAGCAGGATTTGGACATCTTCCGCATGCCGGTGGAGATTCGCGTCTATTCGGAAGGACGGAAGCCCGTGAACGACCGCGTGGAGATGGTCGGGACGACGGCCGACTTCACCGTTACCACCCCCACGCGCCCGGAGCGCGTGGTGGTGGATCCCGCCAGCCGCATTCTGAAGTACGACGATAGCATCCGGACCGCCGTCGAGTTGGCGCGCGCCGACCAGCTGGTGCAGCAGCAGGCCCTGCTGGAAGCCATCAAACAGTACCAGAGGGTTCTCGAAATCAACTCGAACAGCTCACTCGCCCACTATCGCATTGGCGAAGTCCTGTTCAAACTCCGGAATTACAGCGCCGCCGCCGAGTCGCTGCGCACGGCGCTGGACGGCGATCTGCAACCGAAGTGGGTGGAGGTCTGGAGCTACCTCACCCTGGGCAAGATTTTCGATGCCACCGGCCAGCGCGACCGCGCCCTGCGTGAGTATCAGCGCGCTCTGCAGACCAACGACAACACGCAGGGAGCGCTGGACCTGGCCAACCAGTACGTCCAGAAACCCTACGCGGAGGAATCCATCCGGGCAGGAAAGTAATTCGCCCCCCCATCTCCAGGTTTATGAGAATTTCAGGCCGGTAAGTTGTGGTGCACCGGCGCCGCGGTGCTGAACGAGGACTTTGAAGATCCCGCCCATTCCCTCCGGGTGAATCAGCCGCTTGAGCTTCAATCGTGCCTGCAGTTTTTCGACTTCGCTCTGCCCCGGCTCGTACAGGTCGGCGAAGGCGTTCTCCTCTCCCAACGCCATCAGCAGTTTCTCCTGCGTTGTGAAACCGGTGAAATCCAGCCCCGTCTCTTTGCCGGCGTCAATCAGGGCGCTGAAATTGACGTGCGCCGTAAGGTCCTGCTCGCCCGAGGCGGCGTAGTAATCCTCGGAGGCAAGATGCCGGCGGTAGGCCATCAAGGTCCCTTGCGGCCGGTCCGGGGTGTAGAGCCGCTCGGCGAGGTTGCCGTAATCGATGGTGACGACGAACCCGCGAGCCAGCTTCTCCGCCACGGAGCGCATCCACCGCACCGCCGCAAGGCCTACTTCCACGCGGTGGCCCTCCTCGAGCCGATTGGCGTAACGGGCCACGGCGCCCGCGATCGCCGGGTTGCTGATCGGGCCAAGTTTCTCGGCGAGAGCGTTGCCTTCCAGGGTCACATAGATTTCTTTGAGCCGGCCGCGGGCGCGCGTGACCACGGAGACCGGGAAAGCATCCACGAGTTCGTTCGAAAAGAAGCATCCCGTGATGGGCTCGATTTCCTCCAGGTTCGAAAAGACCCGAACTCTGTCGCCGAGCCCGTCCTCGCTCAAACGCTCGCGCAAGCGCGCTTGGTCGAGCGCTGAGGGCTCGAGGGCAAAATAGTGCAGCGAGGCGAAGAAGTCGGGGAGCGCCTCCCTCGCACCACCCAGGAAGTCGCGCGCGAACCAGCCCCGTCCCGGTCCCATCTCGACCCAGGTGAAGGGCGTGGGCCGGTCGAGAATCTCCCACATCTCCGCCGCCTGGCGTGCCAGCAAGCGCGCGAAGATGGGATGGAGGTCGGGGCTGGTGAAATAGTCGCCGCGCACCCCTGTTCGCTCCCCGCCTCGCGTGTAGTATCCGTGCTCGGGATGATAAAGACACAGCGCCATGTATTGCGCGAAGGTCATGGGCCCCGAGCGGCGAAGCATTTCGACAAGCAAGGTTTTGATGGGTGTCTCAGGCAAGGTTATGAACCGCAGACGTGAGAGAGATGCGAGACCTTCAGCCTGCTTCCGCAGCGGCGGACGCGGTCAACTCCTTGTAGGCATCCTCAAATGCCTTCAACGCCGGTTCATCGAAGAGCACGAAGGTGATGGTCTCGAGGCTGGAACGCGACTTGATGTGTTCCAACACTTCCTTGAGCATGATGCGCGCGCACTCCTCAATGGGAAATCCCGCCACGCCCGTGCCGATGGCCGGAAAGGCGATGCTCTTGAAAGTCTTTTCTTCGGCGCGCAACAGGCTGTTACGAGTGGCGAGGCGCAGGGATTCCGCTGTGGCCTTCCCGCTCGGCCGCATGCTCGCCGCGTGGATGACGTAAAGCGCCTTCAAATTCCCGCCCGTGGTCACGGCGGTCTCGCCCAGGCGGATTGGGCCGATTCTCTCGCAGCCTTCCTCGACGGCTCGGCCGCCTTTTCTCCGCATAGCGCCCGCCACTCCTGTCCCGAGGGTGAGGTCGGTGTTGGCTGGGTCCACGATGGCGTCTACCGCCATGTTCGTAATGTCGCCCTGAATGAATTCGATTTTGGGTCGCATAGGTGTCTACCGAAGAATGCCTCCGGCCTGTCCCCGTCAGGGCTCTGACAAATCCCCGCGGACGGATTTAGCATAGCCCGAGGTTCCGGTGTTTGGCTAGTGCCGTTCCAACTATTTCCGGCTACTTTCTTCGCCGCTGCGTGGCAGCCGAGGGGAAACCACCTGCTAGGTGCCCCTGAAATGAGGTTTCCGCTTCTCCAGAAAAGCCCGCAGGCCTTCGTTAAAGTCCTCGGAATCGAAACACTTCATCTGTGCTTGGACCTCATATTCCATGAGGATATCGAGCTGCGTCTCCAGGCGTTCGTAGAGCGCCTTCTTCACCAAGGCCAGGGGCAAGGGCGGAGCCGCCGCCAGGCGCTCGGCAAGCTTGCGGGCCTCGGCGTTCAGTTCGTCGTGAGGGACGACTGAATTCACCAGACCCAGCCGAAGCGCCTCCCGGGCATCAATGGGTTCGCCGAGAAAAAACATCTCCATGGCACGCCCTGTTGCGATCAGGCGCGGGAGAAAGAACGTGCCGCCCCAGTCCGGGTGAAGACCGATCTTAACGAACGCCTGCAAGAACGTTGCGTGGTCCGAGGCGATGCGCAGGTCGCAGGCGAGCGCCAGATTCATCCCCTCGCCGGCCGCCGCACCGTTCACCGAGGCCAGCACGGGTTTGGGAAGGCGGCGGATTTTCCTGACCAGTTCGTGTCCTGCTTCGAGGAAATCGCGGAACGTGGCGGAGTGGTGAGTCTTCTTCAGCTCCGCCATCTTGTGGATGTCGCCCCCCGCGCAGAAGCCCCTTCCTGCGCCGGTGATGACCACGACGCGTACGGAAGGCTCACGCGCCACGGTTTCGAGGCCTCGGTTCAAGCCTTCGCACAGGCTCTCGTCGAAGGCGTTGAGCCGCTCTGGCCGATTCAGGAGTAGAGTGGCTACCGCGCCGTCCTGTGAAAGCACCACGGGTTCATCGGACATAATGGTTCACCCACTTCGCGAGCCGCCGGAAATAGCGGAGTTTTGCGGCGCGCGTCAAGCTGCCGTTCCGCCCGCTCGTCGACGGCAGCACGAAAACCTCCGACTCACCGAATCGCTCTCTCTGCGGGCCGAAACTCGGCTCATATCCTAGAGTCCACTTGAGCCCCCTATTTCCGTTGAAAGCCAGAAGGCGGGGCCACTGCCCTTCAAGCCTGCTATGCAGTTCCTCTGCTCCGTGCCGAAAATCGTTTGCTCGCAGTTCATTCGCGGATTTAGTCCACCGCTTGACGCGATCTGTCAGCCCGAGACCAAACTCAAGGACTCTCCAATCGTCTTCGGGCTCCAGTCTTATACTAGTCAGGTGGGATTCAAAGACACAGTCCCAGAATATGTTTCTTGGATTCGCGTAATAGTGTCCCAGCCGTGCCGCCCACTCACCGGGATTGATGCCCACAAAGACCACCTTGAGTCCCGGCCGCAGGTAATCCGGAAGTTGGCGATGCATCCTGTGAAGGATAGGCGCACAAGCGCGTCCGCTCAAGCTCCCCGGCGCGCCGCGGCGTTTCGACACTGAGCGAGGAATTGCTGGAGGATGGTCCGCTGTTCCGGCACACTCGCCATTTCCTCGGGATGCCACTGCACGGCGAGCAGGAAGGGATAATCGTCCGCGGCTTCCACGGCCTCGACCAAGCCATCCTCGGAGTGCGCCGTGACTTTGAGCCCTCGCCCCAGCCGCTTGATCGCCTGGTGGTGCAGGCTGTTCACCCGGCAGCTTCCCTGAAAGGCCCCAGCCAGGCGCGATTCGGGATCGGTGAGCGTGACGGAGTGCGTGGGGTTGGCGCGGTCGCCCTGCTGTTTGTGCTCCTGCTCGATCGTCGTATCGCCCTTCAGGTCCTGGTAGAGCGTTCCGCCGAACTTCACGTTGATCATTTGAATTCCGCGACAGATGCCGAGGATGGGCAAGCGAGCCGCGAGGACCTCGTCGAGCAGCGCCAGCTCAAACTCGTCCCGCGCGCGGTCGGTGTGGAGGCTCTCGTGTTTTGTCTGTTCTCCGTAGAAGCTCGGGTCCACGTCCCCACCGCCGGCGAAGAGGATGCCGTCAAAGTCTTGGGCGCGCGCCGGGTCGCCCGCGGCGATCAGTGAGAGTTCCTCCGGCGGCGCGCCCGCCTCCACCAGCGCCTGAAAGTAGGGGGACTTGCTGCCCTTGCCTTTTTCTTTCCGCGAAACCGAAATTGCGATTCTCATGAGAGGTTCGCCAGTGTTCTGTCCCCGGCGCCGATGAAGGATGATTCATCGCCGGCACCGCGGGGGACGCACCACCCGACTATCAGCTTCGTTTGAGCGCCCCAAGTGCGTGCTCACCCGCAGCCATGCTACGCCGCCCAGATGTAAAGTCAAGAACAGTGGGACCCTCTCGTGCCGCCAGCGCTAGTGGGACATCAACTGACGCGGCTTGTCCGGAGGCATCTTGCTTATAACGGGGTGCTCAAAACCGTGTGTCTGTCGTGCCGAGCGAAGCATCTCGTTCGTGTTTTGAAAACACAGCGGGTGGACTCTCCGCTGCGCTCAGGATGACATCGTTGGTTGCCTTTTTCAGCATCCAGTCAAGAACCCGGATTCAGCTTGCGGTGTCGAGCGCGGATGGCCTTGACACGCGCGGTGATCCTTTTGGCCTCGGCCTTGCGCTTCGTCTTGCGCAGCAAGTACGCATAGTTTTCGAGCGTCGTGGCCAGCACCGGGTGGTTCGGCCCCAGAGCCCTTTCCTGGATGCTCAGTGACCGTTGGTAGAAGGGCTCAGCTTCGGCGTATTTTCCTTCCGTAGCGTAAAGCAGGGCGATGTTATTGAGATCCATGGCCACGTCGGGATGGTCCGGCCCCAGCGCCTTCTCATGGATCTTGAGCGCCCGCATGTAAAGGGGCTCGGCCTCGGCGTATTTGCCCAGCCGTCGGTAGAGCGCGGCTAGGTTGCTGAGGCCCGTGGCCACCGAGGGGTGGTCCGGTCCAAGTGCTTTCTCCCAAATGGAGATTGCGCGTTCGTAGAGCGACTCAGCGGTCGTATACATTCCCAGCGCGTGATAAAGGGTCGCCAAGCTGTTCAGGTTCAGTGCCACGCTGGGATGCTCCGGCCCGTAAACCTTCTTGAGAATCTCGAGTGACCTCAGGTAGAGGGGTTCAGCCTCGGTAAACCTTTTCTGGGCCTTGAAGAGTTCTGCCAGGTTGTTGAGGTTGAGGGCGACGTTGGGGTGCTCCGGTCCCAGGGCCTTCTCGAAAGTTGACAGCGACTGCTTGTAAAGCGGCTCCGCCCGAGCGTACTTGCCCTGGGCTCGAAAGAGTTCCGCCAGGTTGTGCAGGCTGAGGGCGACGTCGGGATTGTCCGGTTCGCGGGATTTCCTGAAGATCGCCAGCGCCCGCTGGTAGAGCGATTCGGCCTCCGCGTACCGTGCCTGCTCGCGGTAGACTAAACCCAGGTTGGTCAGGCTGGCGGCGACGCCGGGATGGTCGGGCCCGAGAGACCTCTCCAAGAGGGTCATCGAGCGCCGGTAGAGCGTCTCCGCCTGGGCGTACTCGCCTTGCGCCCGGTAGACCCCTGCCAGGTTGTTCAAGGTGGCCCCCACGTCGGGGTGGTCGGGGCCCAGTATTCTCTCGCGGAGGGCCAGCGAGCGCCTGAAGAGTGCTTCGGCCTGTTGGTACCTGCCCTGAGCGTTATAGAGCTCCGCCAGGTTGTTGAGGGCGGTGGCCAGGGTCTGGCCCTCCGGCGCGGAACGTTCCGCCAGTTGAAGTGCAGCTTCGAAATACTGCTCAGCCTCAGCGTAGCGTCCTTCCCGGTATGCCTTCATCCCGGCGTCGGTGGATTGATTCCAACTTGCTTCCTGAGCGCGGGCGAACTGCGCGGGTAGCGCCAACGCAAGCAGCACCGTAATGCCTGCACGCCTCCACGGCGTCTTCTGAAGCTCCATCGGCGCCTTTCCTTAGCTTGTGGAAGAGAGCTTCTCAGTCGTTTGAATTGCAGCTTGAAATCTACCACCGCAGCTTTCGGCTTGGTAGTGGAAGTCACGGCAAGGATTCGCTCGGCGACGCAGACGTAGCCGTCAGCCCCGCCTATTTGGCCAGCGTCATTTCAATGGGAGCGCTGAGCAGATAGTTCCCCCATGTCACCTGAAGCGTCACCTTAGCCAACGAGACTCCAAGCAGAAGAGCGGGCAGCGCAAGCCGCAAGAAGCTTCTCATCGAAATCCTCCATTGCCTGAAACTCGCCGCAAAAATCCTGCTTGAACGCCGCCGGGATTCAACTGAGGGCGAGACGAGGCTTGTGTCCGGATGCGGCCGAGAACGACCGGTATCCTCGGAGCGGTCACACCTTGAGATAGATCTTCTGCCGATGCAGGAACCAAAGGAAGAGCCAGGTCGTGGCGGCAACGCTCAGCGACCAGAAGAGGGGTTTGAAAGGCCCGAGATAGTCGATGAAGCCGTGAACGAAAATTTCGGTGACGGTACGGAAGTTGAACAGACGCCACGCGACATAAATCGTGATGGCGTTCAGGCCGATGACGGTGAAAAAGTACGCCCAGCGCCTATAGCCGCGCACGTCGATCACCCAATAGAATCCGGCCAGCAGGAGCAGACTCCAGCCGCCGGCGAAAAGGACATAGGAGCTCGTCCACAGGTTCTTGATGATGGGGAACGCGAAGCCCCACACGAGCCCCGCAATCAGGCAGGCAATGCCGGCCAGCGCCAGTCCGCGTGTTTTGCGTGCCGGCGATTGGTTCGAGCGCAGCCAGTGTCCGGCCAGCACGCCCAGCAGCGTCGTAGCCACGGCGGGAATCGTGGAGAGGACGCCCTCGTTGTCGCCGTAATGGTAGCAACAGAACGGCCCCGGAAGCAGGCGCCGGTCGAGAAATCCCGCCAGGTTTCCTTCCGGCGTCAGCACACCCGCTCCCACCCCCGGCACGGGAATGACCAGTAATATGATCCAGTAACCCACCAAGATGGCGCCCGCCGTGATGGCTTGATTGCGGATGCTTGTGTTCATCACGATTAGTGCCGCGATGAAGTAGCAGATGGCGATCCGCTGCAGCACACCGGCAATGCGAAGGTCGTGGAAATTGAAATCCAGCAGGCCTTCGTAGACCAGCCCCAGCACGAGCAGGAGAAGCAGCCTTCGCACGAGGTGCCGGTAGAGCTCGCCGCGGTTCGCTCCGCGCTCCAGCCGTCGCGTCAGCGAAAACGGCAGCACCACGCCTACAACGAAGAGGAAGAGGGGGAAAATCAGATCGTAGAAGTGAAATCCTTCCCACCGGACGTGGTGGAACTGGCGGTCGAGCGCTCCTGTCACCGGGTTCTGGAAAACGCGGTAGAGGCTGTGGATGATCCCTTCGCCTCCCGAAATCCAGAACATGTCGAAGCCGCGCAGCGCGTCGATGGAGGCGATGCGCCCGCCCATCGTATTTTCGGGTTTCACTTCCATTATTTTTCCGCTTGTGCCCTGAGGTGCCGCGCCCCTGTCCCCCGCGGCGCCGAACGCGCCATTATGCACATTCCGGGCGCAGATTCAAAGCGCTGGATTTCCCAAACAAGGCCAGGGCTCCCGGGATGCGATCCCCCAGAGCGGGACCATGAAGCTGGAGCGGCCCTAGGTGTGGGGAAGGCGCCGCTGGGTGATTTCTTGGAGGTGTTCGCGAAGACTTTCCAGGACTTCCTCGCGCTTCCCATCTTTGATGTGTTCTTGGAGTTCGTCCAGCGCGAAGTGGACGACATCGTGATGGTGGAGCTCTTCCGGAGCCACTTCATTACTGAGTTCCAGCCAGATGCTATGCAGGAGGTTGATTCCCGTCGGTGTGAGGCGCGGCGCATGCGGACCCAGATAGCAGATGTGTTCCTGGCCGTTCGGCGAATAGATTTCGAGGGTCAATTGCGGTTTCGGATCGGGGAGGCGCTCCCAAGCCAGGCCGGAAATTCGGGCCTCCTCGGTAACCGGGCGCCAGGGGGAAAGGCCCAGAGCAATCGTTGACGATTGCAGGCTCTGGGCGGCGCGCAGGACGCCGTCCCATTTTTCGGTCGCCGGCGCGACGGCCAGGTGGATGGTCTTCCCCTTCTTTTCCGCCACACCCAGGGCGCGCGTAAAGAGCTCCTGCTCCTTGAAGCTGAAGAGTTGTTCGGGCGCCAGTTCGTGCTCGCCCGAGGCGGCACGCGCCAGCAGACGGATGTGGAGCACCACCACGTCTTGCTGGTGGGTATTGGCCCTGTCGAGGACGGCCGAGAGATTGTAGAGCGTATTGTAGTCGCGGACCATGACCAGCATGTTCCCCGGCCGTACCCCGAGGGTCTGCGGAGTGAGGTCTTCGCCGGGCTCCAGATTGAACTGGTCGAGTTCGGCGTGGGGCGCGCTGCTCTTCCGCGTAACCCTCTCCGAGGCGGTGAAGATGGCGAAGAAGATCAGCGTGAACCCGATTCCTGAAATCGTGGCGACCTGCTTGGTGAAAAGATTCACGACACACAGAGCGATCAGCGTCAGGGTGATGAGGCCCAAACCCAGAGGAACCTTCAATGTGCCGACAGTCAGATTCAACGGGACGCGAAATTCCCGCTCGCCGGGCCGAGTGTACCGGAGGACCATCACGGCCAGCCCCTTCATAGCGAAGCTTCACATCACCCCGAAGGCGTATGCCTCGCCGAGCAAAATGATGTTTCCCCGGCTCAGGATGATGGTGAGGATCTGGAGGGTAGCGACGAGGTTGAGGATGCGATGGGAAGTCCCGAACCGCCGGTGCGGGTGGCGAAACCATGTGGGGAGAATCCCGTCCTCGGAGATGCGGTTCAGGACTCCGTTGGAGCCGACGATGGCGGTGTTGACCGCTCCGGCGAGCATTAAGACGCCGACCACCACGACGAAGGCGCGGAACGCCAGCCGGAGAGAAACGGGACCGACCAAATACATTGCCAGCCCGCCGATGGGATTGTCAAAAAAGCTCTGGCGCGTCTCGTCGGGGATGATCATGACGGCGAAGAACGCCACACCGGCCGTGAAGATCAGGCTGTACAGAAAAATGACGAATCCCGCTTTTTCCAGGTTGCGCAGTTTGGGGTGTTCGATCTCGCGGTAAACCTGCGCCATGGTTTCTTCGCCGCTCATGGCGAGTACGGAGTGGCCCAGGCCGATCAGAATGCCGATGAGTCCGACGGTCTGCGGCCAATTGGTGTAGCGGAGCCACCCCAGCGCATCCTCGGAATAGATGAGGTTTGAGGGGCTCGGCCAGGGGGGAAGATGGGCCCCCCGTACCCAAATCGTATAACCGCACCACCCGACCATGATGACGACCATCACCGTGGTCACGTACATGATGCGCAGGGCTTTCTCGCTGGATTCGGGGATGCCCTTGATGTTTTGCCACCAGAAGTAAATCGTTACCAGCACTGCGAAGAGCGCCGCCGTGGCGTTCATTGGCAGGACGAAACCGGAGTGCACGTATCTCAGGAGCTCGTTCAAGAGACCCGCCAGATACAGGCCCGCCGACACGCCGCTGATGGGTCCGGTCAGGATGTAATCGAACATCAGGGCGGAGACCGAGAACTTGGCCAATGTCCCGCCCATGGCCTCTTTGACCACGCGGTACACGCCGCCGCGCACGAACATGCTGCAGCTCTCGATGTAAACCGCCCGCACCGCATAGGCGAGCAGCATGATTCCCAGAATGAACCACGGGGCGGCTTTCCCAATGAAGTGTTCGGCGATGGCGCCGGCGTAGAATGCCGACGAACCCATGTCATTAAGGACGATGGCGGAGGCGCGCCAGAACGAAATGAAGGCGAGCATGGCGGTGGTGGCCACAAGGACCCGGGGCGGGCGGCGTGGCGGTGCGTTCGACGCGGCGGAGTTGTTTCCCATTGTGTGCGGACTCAACGGGTGGCTAGAGAACCTGCGATAGCCCGGTGCTGCGAAGCGCCTTCACCGGCAATCTCAGGCCTTCCGGAGTCCAACTTCCTCCTTCCCTGGTCAGCCCACCCCCACGAAAATCACCTCGTGGCCGTCTTTCACCAGCGCTCTTGCCAGCCGTTGCTCCCTGGTGGGCCACCAGCCCATCCTGCCTCCCATGATGATTAATGAATGCGGTTGCAGCATCTGGCGGAGACTCCATTGCGGGTCCCGGCAGAGATAGGTCCGCGCCGAGATCTCGGTTGGAGACCCGCGCCTCAGAGCGCGAACTCGGGCTTCCAGAAATCCCTCGGGTACCGCCCGATCTTCCAGCGGCAATGTGAAGGGCACGGCGTACAGGATGAGGACCCTCGGATGAACGCCGAGGTGCGCGCCCAACCGCGAAACCGTCCTGAGGGCCGCAAGAGTCCCCGCCTGGGTTGTAAAAACGACGTTTACCCTTAGCGGGTGGTCTTCGCTTTTGCCGGGCGGCGGATCTTCTGAACCACCCGTCCGTGTGTTTTGGGTCAGCAACGCACTTTCAGAAGGTAGGCTTCCGGGCATGGGTACTATCCAGCATAACGGTAAGCGCATACCCGTAAAGAAGGCATAAGGAAAGCATAAGGAAACTGTTAGTCCTGCTTGGGCAGAGCGAATCGGTAGCCCACCCAGGGATCGGTGAGTAAGTATTTGGGTTTGGCGGGATTCGGTTCGATTTTCTTGCGCAACTGGTTGATGAACACCCTCAGGTACTCCAGCTCTTCACCGTATTCCGGACCCCAGACCGCCTGGAGCAGTTCGCGGTGGGGAATGGTCTTGTTGGGGTGCGTCACCAGAAAGCGCAGCAGGTCAAACTCCTTGGGCGTCAGACGGGTCTGGCGCCCGCGAACGGAGACGCGCCGGGATGGGAAGTCGATTTCCGTCTCTTCCAGATGGATTCGTTGAGGCCCGGCATCAG
Source organism: Terriglobia bacterium (assembly GCA_035528275.1). Classification (GTDB taxonomy): domain Bacteria; phylum Acidobacteriota; class Terriglobia; order UBA7540; family UBA7540; genus DATKYV01. The sequence continues at coordinate 28,248 of DATKYV010000225.1, forward strand.
AAGGCACGGGCGCCCGGCGCAGCGCGGCGCGAATGCGCGCCAGCAGTTCTGGCGTGCCGAAAGGCTTGGTGACGTAGTCATCGGCCCCGGCGTCCAGCGCCTCGACTTTATCTTCTTCAGCGTTTCGCACCGTGAGCATGATGATCGCCACATCCGAGCCGGAGCGGATGGCCCGGCAGGCCTCCAGACCCCCCATCCCGGGCATGTTGATGTCCAGCAGCACCAGATCGTATCTGCCGGCTCGTGTCTTCTCCAGAGCCTCCTCGCCGCTGCGCGCCTCGGCGGCTTCATAGCCGCGGGTGACCAGGCTGGTCCGCATGACCCGCCGGATTTGCGGTTCGTCGTCCACCACCAGGATGCGTCCTGCGCTCACGTCGTCCCTTCTTCTTCGCCGACGGGGATGGCGATGGAGAACTTCGCTCCACCCGCCGGGTTGTTCTCGACCTGGATGTTCCCCCCGTGGGCACGCGCGATTTCCAGGGCGATGGCGAGCCCCATCCCCGCGCCCGTAACATTCTGGGGAGTGCCGGGGCTCCGGTAGAATTTTTCGAAGATCCGCGACCGCTCCTGTGCTCGGATACCCGGTCCCTGGTCGCTGACGCTGATGATGACGTGGAGCTGCGCTTTCTCTGCGGTGACAGCAATCGGGGAGCCGGGCGGCGAATACTTCAGGGCGTTATCCAGGAGCTGATGGAGGGCCATTCGCATCAGCTCCTGGTCCGCCGCGATCAACGGCAAATCACCGGAGATATTCACGCTCACCGTTCTTCCTTCGGTCATGGAATTCATCTGCTGAAGGGCCGGAGAGATCAACGCCTCGACGGAATAGAGCCCGGTCTTCAATTGGATCTTGCCCGCTTCGATGCGCGCCATCTGAATGGCCTCGGTCACCAGCCGCCCCAGGCGGTCGGCCTCCTCATCCACGATGGTTATCAGCTCGCGCTGCTCCTCCGCCCCGGCGACCGGGGACGACAGCAACTCCGTTGTAGCCGCCTTAATGGCGGTCAGTGGCGTCTTGAATTCGTGGGCGAGGGCATCCAGCAGCGTGGACTTCAGCTCCTGGCTCTGCCGGGCCGCTTCCGCCCGGTTGGCCGCCTCCTGCCCACGCACCTTCTCCAAGGTAACCGCCACCAGGTTGGAGAGAGCCTGCAGGGCCGGGTCCGACAACGTGACGCCACTGATGGCGAGGCTTCCAATCGGCCGGCCGGAGAGATGGATCGGTATCACCGTCAGGTTGCGAGCGCTGTCGCTGATCCTCTTTTCCTGTTCGCTCACCCTGCGCAGCGTGTCATCGATGTCGGGGAGGTCCACAGGCCCCGATCGGTGGATCTGCCCCGTCGTGCAATCGTAGAGTGCCAAGGCGGGAAAATCGAAAATCTCCCGAATCCGGTCTGCAATCCGTTTGGCGGGCGAGTCGCTGGCGTCCGCCAGAAGGATGGCCCGGCTCAGAGCATAGAGCCTCTCCATCTCCTTCTGACGGTCCAGGGCCTCCTGCGTCCGTTGCTTGGCACGCGCGGAAAGCTGGCTGGCGATGACCGAGGTGGCCAGGAACGCGAACAAAGCCACCCAATTCTGCGGATGGACAATGTTGAATGTGCCCACCGGAGGCAGAAAGAAAAAATTGAAACAAAGCACGGCGAGGAACGAGGATAGCAGTGCCTCAGCGAAGCCCCAGCGCGTGGCAACCACCAGGACGCCGACCAAATAGGCAAACCCGATGGTTGTTGCATTGATGTGGGTTATGCGGGTGCCGAGGAGAGTGATCGCAGCGGTGGTCGCTATCACCGCGACCAGCCGCGAAGCCACAACGCCGGCCCTCGAGGCCGGGGTCCAAAGCCAGGTGCTCAACTGGATCGCGAACAAGCTTGCGCAACTCCTGCGCAAAGATAGGATACCTGAACTCAGCACAATTTTCACTCGGCGGCGGGTGGAGGAGAAACCCCCGAAGGCGTTTCAATGAGACGGCCGGAAGGCCTAGGCTGCGCGTCGAGTGTGCGATAATGATGGAAGGGTTTGCTGATGATTCCTGAAAACGAAATTCAACCTACCGCGCCGGAAGAAAAGGGCGCGAGCCGGCGGCTTTCCCGCCAGGCTCTCTTGCTGATTCTGCTCGGTGTGGCGGTATTGGCTCTCGCTATCTACGGATCCCTCCGCATCAGGCACCTGGAGCAGCGGGTTGACCGGTTCAGCCGGCAGGCGGAAGAATCCGTCAAGAAAGTTGAGGCTGTTTCCGAGCGCTCGGAGGAGGCGCTGATTCGAGCCTCGCAGGCGGAAGAGAACGCCCTCCAGGCGGCGCACGCGAGGGAATTGGCGGAGCGCGCCCGCGCGGAATTCGAAAGGATTGCCGAGAGCGCCAGGCAAGAAGCGCAGGTGGCGCGCGAGGAAGTCGAACGCGTGCGAAAGGAGCGCGAGGCGGAACTCGACCGCATGCAGAAAGCCCTCAGCCAGATTGCCGAAACCCGCCGCACGGCGCTGGGCCTGGTGATGAACCTGGGCGAGGACACCCTGCGTTTCGACTTCGACAAAGCGACCTTGCGCCCCGAGAATCGCGAACTGCTCAGCCGAATCGCCGGCGTGCTCCTGACCTCAAGAGGCTATCGGATCGACGTCTTCGGGCACACCGACGACATCGGGACGGAGGAATACAACCTGAGGCTGTCGCAGCGGCGCGCCCAGTCGGTGCGCAATTACCTGGTCGAGGCCGGCGTCGATCCGGAGATTATCTCCACCAAAGGCTTCGGCAAATCCAGTCCCCGGGCGCCCGGAACCGCCCCGGCGGCTCGCGCCGCCAATCGGCGGGTGGAAATCGCCATCGTCGATTCGGTCATCGAGATGCTGGGGCCGGCCCGAGGCCGAAAGAAGTAGGCGGGCGCCTACCCTCGAGAGAAGGCATAGCGCAGAGTTCGGTCTTTTCGAATCCGTCATCTGACGGACGGTTCTTTCTCCACAGGACCGCGGATGATACTTCCCTCGCCCACGAACAGGCCGCAGAGTCTCTGACAAGCGAGACTCTTCGCTACCTGCTGTTTGTCAGCGCGCAAGCACAGAGGATCGAAGCGAAGCCCTCGAGCTTCGTCACGTTGAAGAGAGAGTGGAAGAACGATCGGGTCCGCCTGGTTCTCCGCATGTCCATTCAGATGAACCGGGGGAAGAGACGCGGCGCGCACGGCGTACCGCCGGTCTCTGCTTTGCAGGAGAGCAGGCCAGCGTCCACGGCAGCACGGGCCCGCGGGATGCGAATAAGGACATGAAGGGACACTTGAAAAACGTCAATCAAGAGCACAACGGCAGGAGGAAGAAATGATGGCAAGCGCCGGAATGATTCTGGCCGAAGCCGGCCACACCTCAACAGGGTCTTTGTCCGACCAACTCACACTACTCTTGTCGTTCATATTGTTTATGCTCAGTTTCTTTCTGCTCGCCGAGGCCATCAAGACGCTGAAGTGGCGACTTCCGGAGGCGCCGCACGCCGACTCAGGCGCCCTGCTCTCTATAATAACCGGGTGCATCCTCCTCAGCGTGTGGGCCCTTCGCATGATGGTGACGACCACGATTGCTCAGGGCAGCGATATCCTCGTGGAGTTTCTGTTCGTTCATTCCCGGGAACTTGCTCCTGGATTCCTTCTGGCCAGCCTGGCGCCTATCTGTGTGGCCCTCTTTAAGCTGTTGACTGTTGTGGCGGCGGGTCCGCGCCCCGTGGAGGGATGGGAGAGCGCACAACGACCTCTGTTGGTGGTGTGGATTCAGACGGGCTTTGTCTTGATCGTTGCTGGGGCGAGCGTGGTGATGTTGGTTCTCAACCTTCGATAGCACGAGCAGGCGGCGCATTGCTCCTGAAAGGAGGGAAAGCAGCGCGGCGTTGTCTGCTAATCCGTCAGGCGACGGAC
>DATKYV010000226.1:0-8746 GCA_035528275.1 Terriglobia bacterium
CAAAATCACCTCTTGAATCTTCATCGCCCGCTCCCAGGCGTCCTCCGAGTATCCCTTCATCCTGCCTCCTTCCCCCAGAAGGGTTTACCCGAAGTCCGCCTTAAGCGGACAGATCACCTGCTAATTGAGGCGGACATTTCACGTGCTAACGACAGGCTAGGGTCATGGTATTGTCATCTGTCGGGCGATGTGTTATATACGGTGAACTCCGGCAGGTTGATGTTGCCGCAGGAATTGCCCCCGCATTCTGAGCCACATTGGGGCTTTCCGAGCCAAAGGGTATCGTGCCTGGCGACTGCTGAAACTTGGGGGAAGGGGACCTCGGCCACGTGAGCTTTATCAACTTCGCCGCCCGGGAAATCAACTGCAAGATTGTGTATTACGGTGCAGGTTTGGGCGGCAAGACAACCAACCTGCAGTGGATCTTCGACCAGACCCTCGGCAAGAAGGGTGGCAAGATGATTTCGCTCGCCACCGAAACCGACCGCACCCTCTTCTTTGACTTCCTGCCTTTGGATCTGGGCACCGTCCGCGGCTTCAAGACGCGATTCCACCTCTACACCGTCCCGGGCCAGGTCTTCTACGACGCCAGCCGCAAGCTGATTCTGCGCGGCGTGGACGGCGTCATCTTCGTCGCCGACTCTCAGGAAGAGCGCATGGACGCCAACTTCGAGGCCCTCGAAAACCTCAATGACAACCTGAAAGAACACGGGTACGACTTCATGAAAGTCCCTTACATCCTCCAGCTCAACAAGCGGGACCTTCCGAGCGCCTTGCCTGTGGAAGATTTGAAGAAGACGTTGCTCAGGAAAAACGAGCCGGCTTTCGAGGCCGTCGCTTACAAGGGCACGGGTGTGTTCGAAACCCTGAAAGAAGCCGGCCGCCTTGTCCTCGCCGAATTGAAAAAAGGTTGACCGGGGCCGATTTCCCGCCTTCCCTTCCCACCATTGTTGCTGAGACTGGAGTGGCAACCCATCGTCCAATCAGGTAGAATCCCGGCGTTCGGGCGGGCATCTCAATCTTACGGGTTTTCGAGCCGGTCACACGCGTGGAGCTTTTGAGAGGAGGCTTCTATGGGAGATCCAAACTCGGGGAACGGTATTTCGATTGTCCGGCTGATTCTGATTCCGACGGTCATCACTCTGGGCATCACCATGCTGAGGTTGGTGGGCGAGCTTCGGCACTGGCCTGCCCCCTTGTTCAACGCTTCGGCGGGCGGCGGATTCGCGATCATCGGAATTGTCTGGCTCGTGCCGATTTTGGGCATCTATTTCGCCCTCAAACTCTCGAGCGCCGGTCAAGGCCCCACGAGCTTCGGCAAGGCCATCGGGTATACCGTGCTCGGTCTCGTCGTTGCGGTCATTGGTGGATTCGTAGGCTTTGGTCCGGTTCAATTCCCTGGAAAAGAGGCCCTGGGTTACGTCATGATGGCGGCAGGGCCGATATGGCTGTTTCCCGCCTGGCCATCGCTGTTCAAAACGTTGGTCGCTTACGGGTATACCGCGCGCATCCCGGTGGCAATCGTGATGTTCTTTGCCATCGGTGGAAGCTGGGGCACACACTACGACGCGCCGCCTCCGGGCTTTCCGCCGGATATGGCTTTCTGGCCCACATACCTCCACATCGCTCTGCTGCCGCAGTTGATCTTCTGGGTGATGTTTACTGTTCTGATCGGAGCGCTGTTCGGCACCATCGCCACGGCAATCTGGGGCCGCAGCAAACAGCCTGCGGCGGTTGCGTCGTAGGCGGGAGGGCGGGGCGTGCCTCGCCCGTTGCAGGTCCGGCACCGCGGCGAACGGCCTAAACCACTTGGGGAGGGGCATGTGTCGGAGATACCTTTACCCAACTGTCCGTCGATCGCCCACCTTATCCTGGTTCCAGGGCTGATCACCCTGGGCGTCACTCTCCTGCGTCTGACCGGCGAACTCCTGCACTGGTCGAAAACGTTCTTCAATTCCGATCCGGGAGGAGGCTCTGCCATTGTCGGAATCACCTGGCTGGCGCCCGTCTTCGGAATCTATTTCGCCCTGAAGTTATCCGCCGCGGGAGAAGGGCCGTCGCGGCCCGGGAGAGCCATTGGGTTTGCGTTGCTGGGTGTGGCCGTGGTGATTGCGGGTGCTTACCTGGCAAGGCCGGTTCAGGCCCGCCTGAGGTTTGAGGGGGTGCTGATTTATTATTGGTTACTGACGGCCCTCGGTGCAGGCCTCCAGTATCCGGGCTGGCCGAAGCTCTTCAGGGTTCTGGCTGCATACGGGTACGCGGCGCGAATTCCCGTGGTGATCGTGATGTTTCTCGCCTTCTACGGAAACTGGGGGACGCACTACGACGGGCTGCCGCCGGGTGTCGCGCTCGACTACGGCCTCTGGGGTAAATTCCTTTGGCTTGGGTTCTTTCCTCAAATGATCCTCTGGGTGGCATTCACCATCCTTTTCGGCGCCTTTTTCGGTACGATCGTCGCTCTGATCGTGCGACGCTTCCGGCCGGCCCCGCAGCCCGCCTCGTGATGGACATGGCGGCGCCGGACTTCCTCACGCGTCGGCTCGGCCGCGAACCAGCCGGTCTGTTCAATCTCGCTGACCAGTCGGCCTACTGCTTCTGCGCGAAGCACACCACGTGCCCGCCGGGTTCGCGCACGGCAATCTCCCTCATCCCGTAGAACGTCGTGCGCAGGGGCATGACGATGGAGGCATGGTCGAGCTTCGGGACAATCTCGTCGAGGTTCGCGACTTCCACGAAAAGAAAGTTCGCGGACTTGCGAAAATCGCTGGCGAGCGCGGGAACGTCCTTTTCACCGCTCTCGTAAGTCTGCAGCATCACCTCGGCGTTCTCTTTGACCAGGATGACAAAGCCCAGCCGCGAGCCTTCGGGGACCTCCACGGTCTTTTCAAATCCCAGCCGATCAACCCAGAAACTGAGGCAGGGCTCAATCGCCTCGACAAACAGCACGGGGGTGAGTTTCGCCATTTTGTTGGTCTCCTCCGAATAAGCAATTCGAGCGGGGCAGAGCGCGCCGAGCGCGCAAAGGAACAAAGCCGCAGGCGCTCGTCTCGCGAAAGGTTTCATGATCTTCTCCTTTCCGGTCAACTATGGCAATCATTCCCTTTGAGCTGTGTCTTGGGGAAGATGACCGATTCGTCTGGTGATCTCTATCGAGTTCATCGAAAGAGCACCGGTAAGGAGGAGTGAGACGTGCCGCGAGACCGTTTGTGGGGCGAAGTGGACATTCCCCGGCCTGCGTACGACGGATATCGGAACGCGCCAGTTCGGTGGGCCGGCCCAATCGCCCTCCCACGATAGTTACTCTGTCTTCAGCTCCACGGCCCGGCCCGTGCGAATCGATTCCTTCGCCGCGTCGAGGATCTCGTTGACGCCCACATTCAGCTCTGCCGTCACCGGACCTTCGATGGGCTTATTGTTCCGAATGCGGTCGAGGAAATAGGCAATGCCGTTTCGCATTTCCGGCGGCAGGTGGTTGGTTTCGAGCGGCGTCCCCTCGGGCGCGGCCTGGAAGGTCTGCTCACCGGCGGGCTGATGAAGCAAGCCATCGCCCCGGACGTGCATGCTGCCCTTGGGGCCGTACAGATGCACCTCGCCTTTGCTGTAAGGCCAGTTCCATGAGGGCTGGAGAATCGCCGTCGCATCAGGATATTCGAGCACGATCACCGCCTCGTCCTCTACCGCGTTCTTCTGCTCGGGCTTTAACGTGAGCGCCACCGCGTAAACGCGCTTGGGGCGGCCCTTCAGCCACAGCGCCCAGTCGGCCCCGTAGCAACCGAAATCCATCATCGCGCCCGCGCCATTCTTTTCGGGGTCATAGAGCCAGTCGGCAAAATACTTGGAGACACCGATTTCCTTCGGCCCCTGGTGCCCGAACTGCACGATGATTTTCTGCACCGGGCCAATCAAGCCTTCCTGAACTTTCCGATATGCCTCCTGCGTCGCGGGCGCCCAGACGTTCCAGTAGTTCACCATCAGCTTGATGCCCGCCTGGCGCGCCAAGCGTTCCATCTCGCGCGCGTCGTCGCCGGTCGAGGCCAGAGGCTTTTCGGTAAAGTAGTGAATCTTCCGCTTGGCGCATTCCCTGAGGATCTCAAGGTGCCGATTGTTGGCCGTGGTCACGATCACGGCTTCGGGCTTGGCTTCCTCGAGCATCCGCACGTAGTCCGTGAAAAAGGCCACGTTCTTGGGCACCTGAGCCTTGGCTTTTTCAACCAACTCGGCGTGCGGGTCTGAGATGGCGACCAATACCGCATCTTGTTCACTCGCGATGGTATTGAGCAACCCCCAGACATGATCGTGATCCAATCCGACAATCGCCAGGCGAGTTTTCTCCGGAGTCTGCGCCATGGCAATCGATGATATCAGCATCAGAGCCGCGACTATTGGGCATGATCCCTTCCACATGGTGTTTTCCTTTTCGATAAGATTTCGAAGGCGGCATTTTACCGCTGTTGGCGTCTGGGCGACAGACGCAACGGGACAGGACGTGCGAAAGGCAAGATTCAGGCGGGAGATCAGGCCAAACGCCTGCCGTGAGCGATGATGTACCCGGCGAAGTTGGTGGGCCGGGCGTTGGCCAGGGCGCGGGACGAATACAGGTGCAGCTCTAAGCGGGGATCGCAATCCACAGCGAGGTCCGCACGTAACCGGATTCGCGCATCGAGGCTCATATGGTTCGCGTCCGGGGAAAACACCGCAAGGTCAATGTCGCTATGCTCGTGGACCTTTCCCTCGACCTGCGAGCCGAAGAGATAGGCGGCTTCGACGCGAACCCGCTTGCGCATGTACTCCAGCCCATTATCCACGATCACATTCAGAGTTTCTGTTTCAGCCATTCGATCAGTTCCTTGGCTCTTTCAATATACCCCGCTGCCTCTGTCGGCGTCACAGTCGGCACCTCAGGTTCCCACTCGCTCTGATACCTGCTCTCAGTATAGTAGCCATTCAGGACTTCGAGCAAATGGAGTCGGTCCCGCTCTAAGTTGAGCCCGCAGAGATTTGCCAGAGTGTGCAGATTGTGAATTCGCGGCGGCGCTTTCTGGGTTTGTCGCGCAATCAAAGCCTTCAGAGTCTTTTCAATTGCCTGCTGAAGGAAAAACATGGCGTGAAGTTCCTGGCCGGCCCGGTGGAGAATGTCAACAGAAACCATGTCGGAAGCAGCGATGCGTAGCCAGTGTTGGGCATCACGATCCATGGATATCACCGCATTCTAGCAGAACGGCGGCCTAGCGGGTCAAAACCTGGGTGATCGCGGGGGTAAGCTTCACCAGCGCGTCATGGACCTTTTCAAAGGCGAGGCCGAACATGAACCACACGGGGCCGAACTCCAGCGCGACGATGCCTTTTATATTCCATCGAAACATCGAATAGTCCCACGGGCACTTTCCGGTGAACTTGCGCAGCAGCCAGCCGGTACCGTACTCGACCAGCCAGATCCCAACCGTGTAGACGATGCCGCGCAGCAGCCAGAAGTGCGGGCGCATGAAGTTGTGGATCGGCTCGCCCAGCGGCGCGAGCAGGCCATAAATGGGAAACATCCAAAGATACGAGTGGCCAACCAGCCGCCAGTCCTGTTGCTTTCCCCAGGCTTTCTCCGTCACGGCGGTGAACGCCACGTCGAAGCACCAACCGAGCAGCCCATAGATGCAGAACCGGATGAGCATCGCGGCTAGGATTGTAACTGATAATCTCCCAGTCGGTGCGCGTTGCGTCCTGCCGCATCGCCGCGCTTACTGCTTCGTGTCCAGCGGGTGCGAGGTCTTCTCGTAAAACTCCTTCTGCACCTTCAGGGCTTGCTGGTCGGCCTTCACGGCGCGGATGACCTCGGCAACTTTTCTGACAGCGGTCTTATGGTCGAATTCCCCGAGCTCGCGCGTGGCGAGCGAGCCATCGCCCGCGTAGTGGTCGGGAAACTTCGCGTACCACCAGATGGCGGTGTAGACGCCTTCCGGCAGTTGAAGCCGGTTCTGGTCGGCGCCGGACTCTTCCTTCGCACGGTCGAGATGCACCAGGTCGGGACGAGCGATCATCGAGTGCGCGGTCTCGGTCTCCCCGGCGTGCATGTTGACTCTGTCAGTGACCGACGGGCGCCCGGGCACGTTGAGGCTCGGCTGATAGACGAACACCACGTAATCCCGCGGGCTCGCCAGTTGCGTCTGAGCGAAATAGGGCAGCAGGCTGTTGTTGCCGCCGTGCCCGTTGAGGATGATGATCTTCTTGCAGCCGTTGCGCGCCATCTCGTCGGCGGTCTCCTGCAGCAGCTCGAGCTGCAACTCGGCGCTGTACGCCACCGTGCCCGGCTCCTGCTTGGCCTCGAAGATCTGGCCGAAGTAGTACTCGGGGAAGACCACGGCGTACTCGCTTTCCGCCGCCTTGACGCCCAGAAATCGGACATTGAGCAAATCGTTGCCGAGCGGCAGATGCGGGCCGTGCTTCTCGATGACTCCGATGGGCAGCACGCAGGTGCCCTGCGCCTGGGCGATGGACTTCGCGAAATCCGCTGCCGTGAGCTCCTCCCATTTGACGGGCAGTGTCTGCGCCCCCGCCGCCGATGCGGCAAGGATGACGATGGCAAGCGTGGAAACCCAATTCCTCTTGAGTGTCATGGCAGCTTCTGTACCTCCTCTTCCTAGTTTCAGAGGCCAGAGTGTACCGCAAACCGGCGATCACGAGAACCGCCGGTTGCCGCACTCTCAGGTCGGCGCGCGGCGCATCCATCGCGCCCGTCAGTTGACGGGCGATGTGTGCGAGCCAGGCGAGATCTCCCTGCTCGAATAACCAGGCTTCTCGAATTCGGCTTTATGGCTTAACATAGAAGGTTGGACTTGCCACAGCATCTCAGCTGTCAACCCTGAGCCTTCGCCCAGCCGGCCGCAAGGCCGACAGGTGCCGCCCGGAAGGGCGGCGCTCCACTGACCGCCGACCGCCGAGCCTGCCTTGTGCCGTTGTCCAGAGGATCTGAAACCAAGAACCTGAAATGGGAAACCATGACGGAATCGATTCGCAACATCGCCATCATCGCGCATGTTGACCACGGCAAGACCACGCTGGTGGACGCCATGCTCTGGCAAAGCGGGATTTTCAAGGCCAACCAGGAGGTGGTGGAGCGCGTGATGGACTCCAACGAGCTCGAGCGCGAGCGCGGCATCACCATTCTCGCCAAAAACACCGCCATCTTCTACGAAGGCGTCAAGATCAACATCGTGGACACGCCGGGCCACAGCGATTTTGGCGGCGAGGTGGAGCGAGCCCTAAAATTGGTGGACGGCGTGCTGCTGCTGGTGGACGCGAGCGAGGGGCCGCTACCCCAAACCCGCTACGTGCTGCGCAAGGCGCTGGAGGCGAAGCTGCCTCCCATCGTCGTGGTCAACAAGATTGACCGCGCCGACGCCCGCCCGCAGGAAGTGGTGAACGAGATTTATGATCTCTTCATCGACCTCGACGCCGCGGAAGAGCAACTCGAATTTCCCATCCTCTACGCCGACGCCCGCCGGGGCATTGCCAAGACCTCGCTCGACCAATCCTCGGAAAACCTCGCGCCGCTCTTCCAGGCGATTCTCGAGCACATTCCCGCTCCCGCCGGCGACCCGACGGACGTGCTTCAGTTATTGGTGGCCAATCTCGACTACAGCGATTACCACGGGCGCCTGGCCATCGGGCGCATTTTTTCGGGCTCGCTGGCGCGCGGCGACGAGGCGGCCATCGTCAAGCTGGATGGGACGATCAAGAAGACGCGCATCACCAAGCTCTACGGCTTTAAAGGCCTGGAGCGTGTTGACGCTGACCGCGCCGAAGCGGGAGATATCGTCGCCATCGCCGGCGTCGAAGGCATCACCATCGGCGAGACAGTCACGAGCGTCGAAACGCCGCGTGCCCTCTTGCACGTACCGGTGGACGAGCCGACCATCTCCATGGTCTTCACCGTGAACACCTCACCCTTCTCCGGCCGCGAAGGGACTTACGTGACTTCGCGACACCTGCGAGACCGCCTGAAGAAAGAATTGCTCACCAACGTCGCCTTGCTCGTGGAAGAAATGGACACCACCGACTCGTTCAAGGTGCTGGGGCGGGGTGAGCTGCACCTCGCCATCCTGATCGAGACCATGCGGCGCGAGGGGCACGAGCTCGCGGTGGGGAAACCCGAGACGGTCACCCGCCAGGTGAACGGCAAAGTCCAGGAGCCCGTCGAGCAGCTCATCCTCGATTGCCCGGCGGAGTTCGTCGGCGTACTGATGCAGAAGATTGGCACGCGCAAGGGGATCAACACGAAAATCGTCGGGCACGGAAGGCCCGGTGGGCGCGCGCGCTTGGAGTTCACCATCCCTTCGCGCGGGCTGATCGGCCTGCGGAGCGAGATCTTGCAGGATACGCGCGGCACGGCGGTGATGAACACGCTCTTTGACGGTTATGCGGATTGGCAGGGAGAAATTCCCAGGCGGTTGACGGGCTCGCTCATCGCCGACCGGGTCGGTCGCGCCACCGGCTACGCACTGTATAACCTGCAGGAACGGGGCGAGCTTTTCATCGGCCCTGGCGTCGAGGTGTACGAGGGGATGGTGATCGGCGAGAACGCGCGCTGGGACGATATGGAAGTGAACGTGGTCAAGGAAAAGAAGCAAACCAACATGCGCGCCTCGGTGGCGGATGAGGCCATTCGACTCATCCCCGCGCGGCCGCTCAACCTCGAACTGGCCATGGAGTTTATCGCCGAGGACGAGTACGTCGAGGTCACGCCGCAGTCCATCCG
>DATKYV010000227.1:0-12688 GCA_035528275.1 Terriglobia bacterium
TGATGGGCCGCGGGCATGGATATCGGGCGACTCCGGGCGTATACGTCGAACATCTCGAACTCAACCTGCCCGCGGGATCCTACAAAACCGATTGGGTGGACCCGGCGACCGGGTCCATCGTTGGTTCCACGACTCTTGAACACAAGGGAGGGAAGCGGACGCTGACGTCACCGAAGTATTCCGTGGACATCGCGCTGCGCATTAAGCGCCCCTAGAAGTCTGTGCGCATGTGCGGGCTGGGGAGGAATCACTGCTCTCAAGCCGGCTGGCATGATTTGACAGGGTTGTGAGCCTGCAGACGAAACGGAAGGAGAGTCACGGTATGTCGAAACGCATCGGCTTTTTCTTGGGTCTCATGCTTGTCGTCCGTCTCGGGTCGGCAAACGCTGAACCGATCAAGTTGCATCCTTCAAATCCCCACTATTACCTCTATAACGGCCAGCCCACCATCCTGATCACCTCGGCCGAGCATTACGGGGGTGTGATTAACGGGGACTTCGATTATGTAACCTACTTTGACGCGCTGAAGGCATATGGCCTGAATTACACACGCATCTACGCAGGAGCGATGTTTGAGCCTATCGGGAAATTCATCGACGGCAATCCGCTGGGCCCTAAACCTCAGAGCCTGATCCTGCCCTGGGCGCAGACGAATGTGCCGGGCTACTTGCACGGCGGCAACAAATTCGACCTGGACAAATGGAATCCGGCCTATTTCGAGCGCCTGAAGGATTTCATCGCCAAGGCCGGAGAACGCGGTATTGTGGTGGAGATTTGCTTCTTCAACGCGCAGTACTCCGACACTTGGCCGATCTCGCCGCTCTATTACGAGAACAACATCCAGGGCGAAGGGAAGGGTTCTTACCAGGATGCCCAAACGCTGAAGCACGCCGATACGGTGCGCCGGGAAAGTGACTATGTCCGGAAGATCACGCAGGAAGTCAACGCCTACGACAACGTCATACTGGAGATTTGCGACGAGGCTCCGGATATCGGCCACCCGCCCACCCCCCTTGACGAGGCTGGCGCGTGGGTCAGCCATCTGGCGGACGTGGTGGTTGAAACCGAGAAGACCTTGCCCAAAAAACATCTGCTCGCCGTGCAGGTCGAAGGCCCTGTGGGAGGCCTGCTGGATTTGTCGGGAAGTCCCAAGGTCAATGTGATCGTCACCCAGTACGTGTGGCAAGCGGGATTTCAGATGGGTGGCATGCGGGGACTCGAGCTGGAATACGGGCACAGTAAACCCATTGAGTTCAATGAGACGGATTGGTACCCGATCTGGTATCGGGGCGACGCCGTCGCCGACTCGCGGGTGGAGGCTTGGGAGTTTGTTGTGGGTGGTGGGGGCAGCTTCAATCACTTGAACGGACGCTACACCGCGGAAAACCCTGCCGGGAAGACGCCGGACAACGCCCAAATCCTCAGCGCCCTCAAGAACCTCAAGGATTTCATATACAGTTTCGACTTCCTCAGAATGAGCCCCGATAAGGCCTTCGTTCTGAATGGTATTCCTGCGGGAGTCTTCTGCAGGGGTATAAGCCAACCTGGAATGCAGTACGCCCTGTATCATCATCACAGCAAGCAAAAGGGAGGCGACACGAGTTCGTACATCGTCACGCCCGGCAACTACACAGAGAACTTGGAACTGATCCTGCCTGGTGGCACTTACAAGGCGGACTGGGTCGACCCCGCCTCGGGCGAGGTGTTGGAGACCGAGACATTCACCCATCACGGAGGCAACCGGATCTTTGCCACGCCCCAACATGCCGTGGATATTGCGCTGCGGATCAAACGCCCGTAAATTCTTGATAGAATGAAACGGGAGGTGTGATCTTGAGTTGTGGCGCGGCCTGGAAGTTTATTGCCCTTGCCCTGATGGCCATCAGCGTTTCGGCCGGCGCCCAGACGGCGCCCCATCGGGCGCAAGAGGCCTTCGCTCGCGGTGTGCAATTGCAGCAAAAGGGTGACCTGGAAGGGGCGCGTCAGGCCTATGAGGCGGCATTAGAGCTTGCGCCGCAACGGGTGGACGTGCTTTCGAACCTGGGGCTCGTATATTCCCAGCTGGGAGAGGCGGAGCGCGCCGTGAAGTGTCTCCGCGACGCGCTCAGGCTTGACCCCAAGCAGCCTGCCATTCGACTGAATCTCGCTGTTGTGCAGATGCGTGCAAACCAGTATGAGCTGGCCCAAGGCGAGTTGGCGAAGGTCGTTGCGGCCCAGCCGTCAAACCTCGTCGCCCGCAATCTTCTCGGCCTTTGCCTGCTGAAACTGGACCGCATGGCGGAAGGTATCGCTGAACTGGAGACGGTTCGCAGCGCGAATCCGAAGGACCGGGACCTGACCTATACGCTGGCCTCCGCCTACATCAAGGTCAACCAGCTGGACAAGGCCGAGCCCATGGTATCGGAGCTTGAAGGTGATGATTCGGCGGAAGCACACTTCATTGTCGGATCCTATTACCTGGCGAAGTTCAATCATCGCAGGGCAATTGAGGAGTTCAAACTGGCGCTGGAGCGGAATCCCACGCTACCAGAGGCCCACGCCCAGCTCGGTTATGCCTACTTCTTCGATTTTAAGTGGGACCTCTCCGTCCGGATGTGCGAAGAAGAGCTGGTGCTCTATCCGGACGACAGCAACGCCGTGAGCCTTCTCGGCTCGCTCTACCGGCAGCGGGGGCGGCTCGACGAAGCGGCGGTCCTCCTCGACAAAGCGATCCGCTTGCGCCCCGATGATTACGAAATCCTGTATCAAATCGGCCTGCTCGCTCAGGCCCGGGGCGACTATGCCGAGGCTGCCGCCATTCTGGAAAAAGTTACGCGAGCGAAGCCGGACTTTCCTCCCGCTCACATCACGCTGGTCCGCGTGTATGGCAGGCTCAAGCGACTGGAAGATGCCAAGCGCGAGCAGGCGTTCGTCGACCAGTTGAATGCGGAGAGGAAGAATCTCCCTACTGTTCGGGACAAGGCGCTCTACGACGCGTTCAGGACGGCAGAGTAAGGCCGCGCCAAATTCACATTACTGGTAACAGGGAGAAGCAGACGAAACAGGAAAGAATTTTACCTAGATTCGCCGGACCCAACCACGTCACGGCCTAAGGGCTGGGCCACGTACTGGTTGAGTAGCCGCGCTTTGGCGAGCTCCTCCTCGGCGGATGGATCACCGAGGGTCTTCAGTAGGAGCCCGAGACCGTAGTGGCCCAGGACGAAATCGGGACGCAGGCGGATTGTCCTCCGGAACGCTTCGATCGCTTCCTGGGTTCTTCCCAGGCGGCCCAGCACGATCCCCTGGTTATAGGCCGCCATAAAGAAGGAGGGGTCGGCGGCCAGAGCCTTTTGAAACGCCGCCAGGGCTTCTTCGGATCGACCTTCGTTCGTGAGTTTGATTCCATCCGCGTTCAACGCATTGGCTTTTCCCGTCGCCACCCGAGACTGTTGCACTGATTCGACTTGCGCGAAGAACTGCTTTGCTTCTTCCTTCCTCCCTTGCGACTGGAGCAACAACGCCAGGTTGTAGGTCGCGTCGGTGAGGTCGGGCTGCAACCGCACCGCTTCGCGAAAGGCGCCTTCGGCTTTCTCCCCGGCGTTTTCGCGCCGGTAAAGCTTCCCCAATGCAAAGTGTGCTTCGGCGAGATTCGGACGAAGTCGGATGGCTTCATTCAAGCGCTTGGAAGCGGCCGCCAGATCATCCTCTTCGAGAGAAATCTTTCCCAGTTCCAATTGCGCGTACGGATCTCCCGCGTTGAGGTCCAAGGCCGCGCGGAATTCCTGAGCCGCGCGAGCGTTGTCATGCTGCTTGGCAAAGGCCAATCCGAGGCCGTAGTGCGCACCGCTCAGCCGCGGGTTCAACTCCAAGGCCTTGCGGAAAGACTCGATCGCTTTTGGGAAATCGTTGGACTCGTATTGTGCCTTCCCGAGAAGAACGTAGAGATCGGCGTTCGCGGGCGCGATTCGGATGGCCTGCTCCAACTGTGCTGCCGCCGCAGCCCTGTCGCCTTCTTGCACTAGGATAAAACTGAGGTCCACGCGGGCGTCGACGTGATCGGGTTTCAGACGCAAGACCTCCACAAATTGGTCGACCGCGGCGGGGAAATGATCCTTCCCCAGGCGACTCAAGGCCACCCCCAGCGCGTAGTGTGCTTCGACGAAATCCGGTGTCGACCGAATCGCAGCTCTGAAAGCCCGTGCAGCCTCGTTGATTTTCCCCCGGCGAAGCAGGTTCAAACCTGACTTGTATTGCTCTTCTGCGTCCGTGTTGTGGGCAAGCTGCACACGCCGGAAGAACGACGGCGGAGCGGTTCCAGGCTCCTTCTCCCCCGCGAGGGACCTCTCTCCGGTGGCCTTCTCGCGCGTCGTCGCCGGCGAGGCAACTGGCGCCTCGACGATGTGCAAGATCTGGTTCGGCTTCGGATTGTCGATCACCTGGGACACGCCGCTCGGCCAGCGGATATTGATCTGCAAAATGGTTGTTTCCATTCCGATGCCGAAGGCAATTCGCCGGTCATTGGAGGAGGCGTAGCTTCCGGCGGGGCTGACCGTACGGTACTGGATCTTTCCATTGCCGGTCGTGAGCTTGACGCGGGCTCCGACGGCGTCCCGGTTGCTCCTCGTCCCTTGCAGATCTAGTTCGATCCAGTGGTTTCGATTTCCGCCCTCGTTGCGGAGCCGGTGGGCGGGGCCCTGGTAGTCAGAGACCACAACGTCGATGTCTCCGTCGTTGTCCAAGTCTCCGAACGCTGCACCCCTTGCCGCCCAGGGCTGACGGAACACTCCTCCAGCTTCAGCGGAGATGTCGACGAACTTTGATTCCGAATATTTCAAAAGCAAGGGCCGCTGCAGGTAGCTGAGGTGAGGTTGGGTGACTTCGATATTGTCCATCACGTGGCTCGTGGCGATGAATACTTCGTTTTCGCCGTCGTTGTCGAAGTCATAGGCGTGAATGCCCCAGCCGCCGTAGGAGCGCGAGATCTCCGCCAAGTTCGAAGTGACGCTGGCGTATTCGAAAGTCCCGTTTCCATTGTTGCGAAACAGCGAAAAGTATTCGTAGGGCAGCGCGGTCGTGAGGATGTCTGTAAATCCATCATTATCCAGGTCCACCGCATCGGTTCCCATTCCCGAAAAAGTGTTCCCGTCTTCCGTGTAACCCACGCCCGCAATGGCCGCCTCCTCGGTAAAGGTGCCGTCGCCGTTGTTCTTGAAGAGGAATTGCGGGAACGCGTCGTTCGCAACATAGATGTCGGTACGGCCGTCGTTATCGAAATCCCCGAACGACACTCCGAGTCCGTACCCCGCGCTGGCCTTGATTCTGCTGGGTTCGCTGACGTCGGCAAATGTTCCGTCGCGATTATTGTGGAAGAGATAATTGGAGACGGCCTTGAACTCGTTGGGATGGCAGTAGGCGCGCCCACCGGGGATATTCGGGCCGCACACCATGGCGCCGATTCCGAAATTCCACTGCAGGTAACGGGTGACGAAGAGGTCCAAGTAACCGTCGTTGTCGTAATCAAGAAACCCTGCGCTCATGTTCCAGCCGTCGGTGTGGACTCCCGATGGCGCGGTCACGTCGGTGAACGTCCCATCGCCATTGTTGTGGTAGAGAAGGCTGGAACCATAGTTGGTGACGAACAAGTCGGGATACCCGTCGTTATCGTAGTCACCGGCGGCGGCGCCCATGCCATATCCTTCGCCTTTCACTCCGGCCTTTTCCGTGACATCCGTGAAGGTCCCGTCGTGATTGTTCCTGAAGAGACGATTCCAGTATGCGGGTTTGGATTTGTCCGGAGGCGGATCCTCCCGCTGCGGATTCCCCAGGGCCGCGCCATTGACAAAGAAAACGTCGAGCCAGCCGTCTTTGTTGTAGTCGAGGAGGGCGACTCCACCGCCCATAGTCTCGATCAAGTACTTGTTGGGGGTCGGCGAATTAAGGTACTGAAAGCGGAGTTTGGCGCTCTCGCGCCCTTCAACGTATTGGGCCATCGACCTGGCTGGCGGCGGCATGGTCTTCAGCCCCGCGGCACCGGCGGCCGCAAGGATGAGTACCAAGCCTCTTTGGATCGATGGAATCTTCATGTGCCGGAGAGTGGGCGCGTCAACCTCAGCATTTTAATGTAACATAGGCCAAAGTCATGACAAATGCCCAGCTGGAACCCGGTTCGCAATCTTCCGCGCAGGTGGCAGTCTGCCGGTTTCTGGATCGAGGCCGGGGTGCCTCGCGGTTTCTGCCGCGCTCCGGCTTCCCCATTGTTCGCGCTCTTCGGACAGGACTGCTGACCGGTCTACTTTCCGCCGTGATGCTGTCGGCCCCGGCATTAATCGCCTTGGGTGGGGAAGTTGCTTTCATCGCTGCGCGAGGTACGACTTCCTTTTCGGCAAGCGACGACGGGCGATTGAATGAGATCAACAGGTTGATCGACGCGGGAGATCTCACAGCCGCGCGCCAGATGCTGGCCGACGAAGTCGCTTCGCGGGGCGACAGCTATCAAACCCTTTTTCTTGAGGCAAAGATCCTCTTTCGCGAGGGCAAGTATCAGGAGTCACTCGAGGCACTGGAGCGCGCGCTTTCATTGAATCAGCGTGACGCAGAGGTCTACAAATTGGTCGCGTCGAATGCCATCCTCGTGAACCGGATGGACATCGCTGAGCAGGCGTTGAAGAGCGCCGCCCAGTTGGCGCCGGCTGACTCTCTGATTTACTTCCACTTGGGAGCACTCTATTACACCGATAGCCGGTTTCCTTCCGCCCTCCCCGTCCTGGAGAAATCCGTGACTCTCAATCCGGATTATGTCCCGGCGCAACTTTTCCTTGCTTTGACGCTGGAAGAACTCGACCAGGAACAGTCTGCGGTGAACTGCTATCGTCGGGCTATCGAGCTCGCCGAACGAACAGGGTTCAGAGGAGAGCAGCCGTACCTCTATCTCGGCAGGCTTCTGTATCGGCAGAACAAACTCAATGAGAGCCTCCCGAATCTCCAAAGGGCCACAAGGGCCAATCCCCAGTCGTGCGAGGGTTGGTGCCTCCTGTCGCGAATCTACAGCGCACAAGGACAGGAAACCGATGCGGTGGCAGCGCTGAACCAGTGCATCCAGGCTGATCCGAAGTACTCAGAGGCGCATTACCTGCTGAGCCGTGCCTATGTCAAGCAGGGCCAGACGGAAGCGGCTGCGAAAGAGCTGTCCTTGTTTCAAGAACTCAGGAAGACGGAGCAGAAAAAAA
This sequence comes from Terriglobia bacterium, assembly GCA_035528275.1. Classification (GTDB taxonomy): domain Bacteria; phylum Acidobacteriota; class Terriglobia; order UBA7540; family UBA7540; genus DATKYV01. The sequence goes on from DATKYV010000227.1 coordinate 7,206, forward strand.
AGGATCCCCGGAAAAACCAGCGTGCGAATCAATAAGGCCCCCCGGCACTGGCTCTCATCCTTCAAACAGAGGAGGTTACGGTTTGCGATCACTCTGCGGCGTGACTTCCGCCGCCTGGCCGTCCACTCCGGGCGGTGACCCACCCTTGACCAACCCTTCGGTGGTATCGCCGGCCTGATGATCTTTTCGTTCCGAGGTGGGGAATAGTTTCCCACGGGCTCATGGTGGCTGGAGCAGAGAACTGCGCTAAAAAGAAAGCGCAATGCTGAATCTGGTTAGCGGAAGACGGGCAAGTGAATCCGGATGCCGCCGTCGGCTGGTGGTGTTGGGATGGGCGGTGCTGCTGGCATGCACTGCGTGCAACCGCCAGGCGGCTCCGCCACAGCCGCGCGGCGCCTCCCTCGCCCGGGCGGGGGAGCTTCCTTCCCCTCAGGCAGGTTCTTCACTCATGGTTCACTCCTCTCGTGTACCGCGCAGTCTAGCGTGGGTTGAGGGTTGAACCAGGGCAAAAACCATAGCTTAACCAACCTCACTCAACGGTCTCATTTGCGCTGAAGTCGGACATTTCTGATAATCAGTAAGGTTGAAAATGGAGTCCGAAAGCAGAGCTGCAAGTTGTTGTCGCTGTTCTGCAGTCAGCCCTTTCAACACTCTTCGCGCTCGGCCCCACGGAGCAATTATGTTCTCCCAAATTGACAGCTCCTGCCAAAAATCCCGGCACTCCTCATCGTAGGCTTCTTGGGCCACCGTAAGTCTGGCCAGCGACAACCCTTTAAGATTGGCCTCGCCCTCCGCCCAAGGTCGTTTTGGACGCAGATGGGGGTACCAAACGAGCATGAAAGCAGAAGCGTTGGTCCAGTGAGTGGGTGGGTCAACAGTCCTGACATGCTCGTCTAACCAGGCCAGCCAGTTTTCTGGTGCGGCGCGGCTTGTGGTCTGCGCCACTTTTTTCTTTTTGCCGGCATTGCGCATTTCTGCCTTCGGCATAGCTCGCCGCCTAAGGAAAGTCGGCCGAGAAAGGCGGCATAGCAGGTTGGCCCGGCCGACCAAGTGCCTACCATCAGATTCTGTCATTCCGGGCGCCAAGGAAGCAATGTATATGCCGCCGTCATACATGCGAGGGTGAGTTTTTTTGATTTTCTGATTTGAGGGAGCGCCGCGAGGACAGTGATCTCAAAACGCCGGGGGATAGAAAGGGCGGGGGGACCCTTGGCCGTCGGTCTTCAATGCCCCACAGGGTCCGTCTTGCGCAAGTTGAGATGGATCGCGAGTCTTTGTTCCTGGCGGAACGCTAGCGAAGCGGTTGGCCCACTGGCCTTACGCGCCGTAGGTGTGTCCGGTCCTTGAGGCGTCTATTATTTCGTCCGGTCGAAGGGAACACAGGCAAGAGGGGTATACGCTCGCAGTGTCTGCTCTTCCGTTTATCCACGAGCGTCGCTCACCTCTGGGATTCCCTCACTCCTTTTAGGAGGGATGAGGTCCACTTCGTATTCATTACTGCACAGGAGACTCAGCGGGTGGAGAAATCAGACAAATGAATCGCCAACGAGCACACTCCTGCGTACCACCCGCGGCAGATGCACAGAATTGCCTCAGGACTCATCAGCGCTTCTCCCAGGGCTTACTAGCGTAGGATGCCCGCCGGCCGCGCGAGGAGGCAGCAGGACGCCTCATCTAACAGCAGGCCAGGGCGAAACACATCGTCGGTGTTTTGGTTGGTGTGACTTCAGATTTCTGGGTCTGGTACGGGGGAGACTGTAGTGAAAAACGTAGTGACTACCCACTGCTACTGCCAGCTACGGCCGGTCACCTCGCGTTCGTAGCTGATAGCGAGACGGAATGGCCAGCTCGATTTCAGCCAGTATTCATGCGGCTGATATCGCTATGTAGCTCTTGGGAGCAGAAAGTAGCAGCAACGGCCTCGGGGACGACAGAATGGTCAGATTAGGATTAAGAGTCAGTTGCTCTACCAATTGAGCTAACGGCCCACTAATTGGACGCGAGCAGTTCATCACAAAACTCAAAGTTGCTGGAAGCGATGCGCGGCGACCAGCGCCTGGCCCAGACTGAGCCCGCCATCACCGGCAGGGACCTCGGTGTGGGTGAAGACCTCGAACCTTTCGGATTCGAGCCGCGCCGAGAGACGCTCGAGCAGGTAGACATTCTGAAATGTTCCTCCACTCAGGCAAACGCGATTGAGCGCGGTTCGCTGGCGGAGCGAAACGGCCAGCCGCGCGTAGACATCCACCAAACTATTGTGAAACCGCCTGCTGATAACGCCGACGGGGCAGCGCTCGCGGAGGTCCTGCACCAACGCGTGGAAGAGCGGTTTCGTATCGATGACCCAACCGTTGCCTTCCGCGACGAGCGCCAGAGGATACGCCTCATCCGAATCGCGGTCATCGATGGCCATCTCCAGTTCAATCGCCGCCTGGGCTTCGTAAGTTACTTTCTGACGAATCCCCGCCAGCGCCGCCACGGCGTCAAACAAACGCCCGCAGCTCGAAGTGAGCGGTGAATTCACGCCGCGCTCCATCATCCGCAACAGAACTTCCGCACGCTGCCGATCCAGTTGCTCGACAAAGGGAACTTGAAGATTCAGGAACCCACTTCCGAAATGTTGCGCCAGGTAGCTTACGGCCATCCGCCAGGGCTCAAGAATCGCCAGCGAGCCGCCGGGCATGCGCACGTAGGCAAAGTGAGCGGCGCGCTCGAACTCGACGTAGTCCGCAACCAGGACTTCCCCGCCCCAAACGTTGCCGTCCGTCCCATAGCCCGTGCCGTCGAGCGCCACGCCGATGACCTTCCCATCCAGATGGTTCTCCGCCATGCAACTGGCGATGTGCGCGTGATGATGCTGCACGCCGACGCGCTCCACGCCGGTTTGAGCGAGCGCCCAGCGAGTTGAAAAATAGTCGGGGTGCAAATCGTAAGCGACCACTTTCGGCTCGATTTCCAAAATGCGCTTGAGGTGCTGCTCAGCCTCCTCGAAGAACCGGTAGCTTTCCAGATTCTCGAGGTCGCCGATGTGCTGGCTGAGAAAGGCGTGTCGCCCTTTGGTGAGGCAGAGAGTGTTCTTGAGTTCACCGCCCACCGCCAGTACCGGCGGGACTTCCTCCCCCAGGAACACCGGAACGGGGACGTAACCTCGCGAGCGGCGCAACTGGCGACCCGTCGAGCGCACGACGGAGTCATCGCATCGCAACAGGATGTCGCGGTTGTGAACAAGGAAAAAGTCCGCGAGACCCTGGAGGCGCTCGACCGCCTCTCGATTGTCAATGGCAATCGGCTCCTCACTCAGATTGCCGCTGGTCATCACCAAGGCAAGAAAACCGCCTTCGGCGAAGAGCAGATGATGTATGGGCGTGTAGGGAAGAAAGACTCCCAAGTCGTGAATCGACGGCGCCACGGCCTCGGCGATGGGGTTCGGTCGCTTCTTCCTTAAGAGGACGATGGGCCGCTCCGGGCCCAGCAGCAAGCCGCGCGCGATGTCATCGACTTCGCAAAACTGCTCCACTCGCCCAAGATCCCGCGCCATGATGGCAAAGGGTTTTTCCACGCGCCGCTTGCGCTCGCGCAGGCGCTCGACCGCCTCCGGATTCGTGGCATCGGCGGCCAAGTGGAATCCCCCCAAACCCTTCACAGCGACCACTGACCCCGATGCGAGCAGTCTCGCAACCTCCGCGATTGGGTCCGTTGCCTCGACCTTCCGGCCCGCAGCATCCCACAGTTCAACCTGCGGACCGCATTCCCAGCAGGCGTTGGGTTGGGCGTGAAACCGGCGGTTCAGTGGGTCGTCGTACTCGCGCTGGCAGGCGGGGCACATGCGGAAAGGTGCCATCGAGGTCCGCGGGCGGTCATAGGGAATGTCGCGCACAATGGTGAAACGCGGGCCGCAGTTGGTGCAATTGATGAAGGGATAGCGGTAGCGGCGATCGGCGGGATCAAAAAGCTCGCGCAGGCAGTCGTCGCAGACCGCGACGTCGGGCGAGATCAGCGCCTGGTGCTCGGCGCCTAATTGGCTGGGGAGAATTCGAAACTGGTGATCGTGATCGCAGGGGAGCTCGCGAACCGCGACGCCGGTGATGCGCGCCAAACGCGGCACTTCTTTCGGCAGCCGTTCGAGGAAGGTATTGACCGCTTCACTTCTTCCCTGAACTTCGATCGCCACTCCGGCCGGAGTGTTTCTGATCGTGCCCGAAAGATTCAGCTCGGTCGCCAGACGATAAATGAAAGGTCTGAAACCCACTCCCTGCACGATACCGGAAACGTCGATGCCCTTGCGAACCTCCATTGCCGCACCTAACGATCACCCGCCCAGCCGCGGCCCACAGGCGCCGCGGGCGCACCCCGCGCCGTCCGCCGCCGCTCGTCCAGCCACCGCCGCCAGGATTCGAGTCCCGATTGCACCATCGAACAGACTTCGATGATTTCGATTCCCGGATGGATGCGAAGCGCGTTCTCCTTCGCCGTCGCGAGGTCGAAGGGGACATAGGGCAGGAGGTCGGTCTTGCTCAGCACCAGCAGGTCGGCGCGGAAGAAGATGGCGGGATACTTGAGCGGCTTGTCGTCGCCTTCCGTGACGCTCAGGACGACGATCTTGGCGGCCTCACCCAAATCGTAGCCGGCCGGGCAGACCAGGTTTCCGACGTTCTCGATCAGCAGCAGGTCGAGATCTTCCAATCGCCAATCGACGAGAGCGCGCTCCACCATGCGCGCGTCGAGGTGGCAAGCGCCGCCGGTAGTGATCTGCTTCACGGCAAAACCGAACCGCGCGAGGCGCCGGGCGTCGTTGTCGGTTTGAACGTCGCCGGTCAGGACGGCCACGCGCTCACCGGATGCAAAGCCATCGAGGGTGCGTTCGAGCAACGTGGTCTTGCCGGCACCGGGAGAGCTGACAAGGTTTAGACACAGTACTTCATGGTTTTGAAAGCGCGCGCGAAGTTCACCGGCGATTCGGTCGTTCTCACTCAGAACCTTCTTTTCCAATGGGATACGGCTCATCTCACAGACTCCCTCGATACGGTTATTGATGGTTTTGCTCCCTCACCTTTACCCGCCCCACTCACGGTTCCTCCAACTCGAGATAAACAACTTCGAGCTCGTCACCGCCGATGCATCGCGTTTCAAGGTAACCACAATCCGGACAAGAAATATCGAACTCGACAACGCGAAAAGTGCGGTCGCACCGAGGACAACGTTGCCGCCGCGGCCTGGTTTCGATTTCCAGCGCCAGCGGCGCGAACTCGGTCCCGGTCACGAGCACGTTGAAGCAGAAATCCAGCGAATCGGGATCCACGCCCGCCAATTCTCCCACGCGCAGGCCCACCTTGGTCAGGCGCGCGCCGGGACGCCGCGCGGCCTCGGCTCGCACCGTATCGAGAATCGAATTGGCGATGCTCAGTTCGTGCATTGAAGAACAGGTTTCAGGTGCCAGGTTTTAGGTGTCAGGAAAAGATTCCGGAGCCGCATCCTGAAACCTG
>DATKYV010000228.1:0-5958 GCA_035528275.1 Terriglobia bacterium
CCGCTGGTTCCCTGGGTGATGCTTTTGAATTTCGTGACGGCTGGATTCACGCGCCGCATCGAGTGGCGGGGTACATATTACCAACTGCTCTCGAAGGACGAGTTGCGCGTCTTGCGGAGAGACGGAGTTTGAGACGGCTCCGCGGCTCAGTCGCCGCGCCGCGATTTTGATTTGTGGCGGGTGATGGGGCGGGCGGAGTCGGCCGCCTTTTTCTTCTTGGCGGGCGGAGGAGCCGGTGCGGTTGCTTCCGATGGAGCGACAGAGGCCAGAACCTGATCGAACAGCGTGCTGCGGCCCGTCGGCTTCTTCTTTCCCACTCTCCCATGCTGATAGGCGTGCTCGGTATAGCAAGTCTGACAGATGACCTTCACCACCTGGTCGTCCACCATGCTGGCCACCGCGTGGTTCAGCAAGAGGCGGCAACGAATGCAGTAGTCGTCAATCAGGTCTCCGAGACGATAGGGTTGCTCGGTCATGAGGCATCTCGCGAAATCACGACGCTCCTGCGTGGGAATCAGCAGGCGCATTATAACCCGCGCCAGTCGCAAATCAAATGAGGGATCGACTCACGCAGTCCGCGCGTATCTTGAGAACCGAAGGGAAAGATCCCGCCCTTTTCGAGGTGCGGGAGTTTCTCAGGCGGTCGGTTGGGCCGCCTGCTGGTGATACAGATCGCTCAGAGCACTCGGCCGCATCCAGACGACTCGATCCGCAAAGTGTTTCCGGACCCGTTGAACCACCTGCTGGAAGGCCTTCCAGCCCACGCCGTTGACCGGGTTCAGCCCCTGCCAATGACCGTACAGAACGCAGTGGGGAGCGCCCGCCCGGACTTTTTCCACAATCCGGCCGGACTGCCCATCGGCGGTGATGTAGTAGTCGGCATCCACGCGCGCCGGGTCGTTCTCCCAGATCCCGAAATGATCGTCGGCGCTGGGATAGAGATCGTAGACGCCGCAATCGCCCTCCCCGGCCATCAGTTTGACCGGATGTTCCTCCGGCCCGCCGAGGACAAAGCAGGGTACGGTACGGCCGCGGAATTTCCCTTGCTTGGCCAGGTTGAGGAGGGCTTTCCACACCTTGGGATTTACCTCGGGGAAACCGCCCTTTTTGAGTTCGGAGAATCGCGCCTGACAGACGCCGCACCCGCAGCCCGGCCAGGTGACGCCTGTGAACCGGACCCCGATCCTCTCACCCTCCTCGATGATGTTTCCGAAGTAGGCCTCATATTCCTCGAGGGGAACAGCCGGCTCGTACAGCCGGATGCCCTCGTGCTGGGCGTTGGCGGGGACGCGACCCGATTGAAAGTCGAACCATCCGCCGTGGGTCATGAGCTCCATCTGGCTGTCGATGCCGCACGCATAGGCCCGATGAAGCTGCTCGATGTAGGCGCGCTGCTCGTCGGTCTGGGGACGGCTGAGGAGGCCGTGCTCCTCCCAGCCATAGCCCAGGATGACACTCGACTCGCCGGCAATCCCCTCGCTGGAGACGAAATCCAGAAAGGTCTTGAAACCTTCGGCGCCCACACGGTAAGGGTTGGTGTCGTCCATGTAGAAAGTGAGGGCGGTCTTGCCCGCCAGACCTTTCACTGCCGGAGAACGCCCCGGCTGCGCGGCCGCAGCATCTCCGCGGAGAGCCGCCCCCATGCTCAGGGCTGCCGCCGATCCCCCCGCGGCCTTCAACAGAAACTCACGACTTGAAATGGTTGCCTTCGTATCGTGAGGACTCATTTTGTCCTTTCGTAGTCTAAGGACTCGTTGCGAGAGTTTCTTGCCGCCCTACTTTACCAAATGAGAGCGCCTCAACTCCATGCGTGGAGCGAATCGCACCCCGCCGCGGACTCCGTGCCGAATTGACACCTCTGCAAACTCCGGCTATCCTGAAATGGAGCGGCGCCCCCCACGGGTGCATCTAATCGCAGGGACCTTCCACGCGGAGTTATGCTTTAGATTCTCCAATATCGAACGGGCCCCACAATCGAGCGTTGGTGTGGGGTCATGTGTATTGCCATGCGTAGTCTGAGGAAACAACTCGCCAAAGGTCTTCGGAGAGCGGCGCGGCTGGCGCTGCTGCTGGCACTCCAGGGGCCGGACGAGGTCCTGGTGGGCGGTCAGGCGGTGATCGAGGGCGTGATGATGCGCGCGCCGCACGCCTTTGCCGTTGCCGTGCGCCGCCCGGCGGGGACCCTTGCCGTCTTGCAGGACTTTTTGCAAAAGCCCTCGGAAAAGCGCCGCTGGCTGAAGTATCCAATCCTGCGCGGCCTGGGGACGCTGGGGCAGGCGCTGGTCCTGGGAATCAAGGCTCTGCGCTATTCCGCCGACCAGGCGTTGGAAGACCCCAAGGCGGCGGCCGAAGAGAAGAAACCGGAGTTCAGCAACTGGCTGCTCGCGGCCAACCTCGCCTTTTCTCTGGGGTTCTTCATTTTCTTTTACAAGTTCTTGCCGCTCTGGCTGACGACGAAGCTCAAGGACCCCTTCCCGGCGGTGGAGAACGGTTTGGTGTTCAACCTGGTGGATGGAATCATTCGCATCGTTTTATTCCTGGGCTTCCTCGCAATCCTGGCGCAGTGGAAGGAGATCAAGCGGTTGTTCGAGTACCACGGCGCCGAGCACAAGGTGGTCTGGGCGTTCGAGAAAACGGGAAAGATGGATCTGGAGACGGCGCGCCAATGCACGCGGTTTCATCCCCGCTGCGGAACCAGCTTTCTGCTGGTGGTGATGGCCATCGCCATGGTGCTCTACATGTTTCTGCCCTTCCAGTCGTTCGTGGGAAGATTTGCGGGGCGCCTGGTGCTGCTGCCGGTGATTGCCGGTGTCTCGTACGAATTCATCCGCTTCGCGGCGAAGTCGCAGGGGAAGCTGTGGCGCTGGGCGGCCCAACCGGGCCTCTGGCTGCAACGCATCACCACTCGCGAGCCCAACGATGCCCAGCTCGAGACCGCCATCAAAGCACTCGAAGTGGCGATGGAGCTGGAAAAGAGTCGCGGCGGCGAACCGGTTGTAGCGTGAGTGTTCGCGAGCCGTTGTCAGTCTTGGCTGTAGAGCAACGACGGACAACGGGCCAAGGATAAGGGACAACTGGCATGCACTATCTGGAGAAGCTGGCGGAAACCGAAGCCCGGTATGAAGAGCTGAACGCACAGCTCGGCGACGCCGGAGTGTTGGCCGACCCCGCGCGTTACCAGAAAGTCGCTCGCGCCCACGCCGAGTTGAGCGAAGTGGTGGACAAATACCGCCAGTGGAAGAGCATTCAGAAATCGCTGGGAGAGACGAAGACGCTTCTCGAGGAATCTTCCGACTCGGAAATGAAGTCGCTCGCCCAGGAAGAGCTCGCGGACCTCCAGAAACGAGGCGAGCAGGTGGAGCAGGAATTGAATATCCTGCTCCTTCCCAAGGACCCGAACGACGAGAAGAACGTGGTGCTCGAAATCCGCGCCGGGACGGGCGGCGACGAGGCGACGCTTTTCGCGCAGGACATTTTTCGCATGTACAGCCGCTATGCCGAGGGTCAGCGATGGCGCGTGGAAGTTCTCTCCACCAGCCTCTCGGGCATCGGTGGGCTGAAGGAAGTCATTGCCTTGATCGAGGGCGAGAAAGTCTATAGCAAGCTGAAATTCGAAAGCGGAGTCCACCGCGTGCAGCGCGTCCCCCAGACCGAGCAACAGGGGCGCATCCACACCTCCGCTGTCACCGTCGCCGTGCTTCCCGAGGCGGACGAGGTGGAAATCGGAATCGATCCCAAGGAAATCCGCGTCGATACGTTCTGCTCATCCGGCCCGGGCGGGCAAAGCGTGAACACGACGTACTCGGCGGTGCGCATCACGCACCTGCCCAGCGGCATCGTGGTCTCCTGCCAGGATGAGAAATCGCAGATCAAGAACCGCTCCAAGGCCATGCGCGTGCTCCGCTCCCGCCTCTACGAGAGGAAGCTCCAGGAGCAGCAGAAACAGATCACCGAGGAGCGGCGCGCCATGGTGGGTTCGGGCGACCGCAGCGAGAAGATCCGGACGTACAACTTCCCCCAGAACCGCGTCACGGACCATCGCATCGGGCTCACCCTTCACCAGCTTGACCGGGTGATGGACGGGAAGCTCGAAGACATCATCGAGGCGCTGGTCACCTATGCCCAGGCCGAGACGCTGAAGTAAATCGCCGTGACGGGCCGTGGGCTCGCGCGGTCTTCCACTCTCTGCGGGCAATCGCTCATGCAACTTCGCGCCACGCTCCAGGCGGGTTTGCAGTATCTCTTGGAGCGGCACGTCCCCTCCGCGCAGCTTGCCGCCGAACTCCTGCTGATGCACGTCCTGGGATGCGACCGCGGATACCTCCACGCCCATCCCGAGCGCGAGCTCAGCGCTGAATCCACCGAGCGCTACATGCAACTGATCGCCGAGCGCGCCACCGGCAAACCGACGCAGTACATCACCGGCCACCAGGAATTCTGGGGGCTGGATTTCGAGGTTACGCCGGAAGTGCTCATCCCCCGGCCGGAAACCGAACACGTGGTGGAAGCCGTGCTCGACCTCGCCCAGCGGCTTGGATTGAATAAAGACGCGCGGCTGCGCATCGCCGACGTGGGCACGGGCTCGGGATGCATCGCCCTGGCGCTGGCGCATGAGTTCCCGCGCGCCGTCATCTTTGGCGTGGACATTTCGCGGCGCGCACTCGTCGTCGCCTCGACCAACGCGTTGCGCCTGGGGAAACCCGAGCGGGTGAAATTCCTGGAGAGCGATCTCCTCGCCCGCCTTCTCGACGACGATTTTGTGGGCACCTTCGACTTCGTCGTCTCCAATCCCCCTTATGTTGGCCGCGACTCTCTCGACATGGTGCAGCGCGAAGTGCGCGAGTTCGAGCCGCGCGTCGCCTGGGGCGGGCTGGACAAGGGCGATGAAGTCTATCGCCGGCTGTTCCCGCAAGCGCTTCAGGCGCTCAAGCCGGGCGGAAGCGTGGTGGTGGAGATCGGCTACAATATGCGCGAGGCCGTGGTTTCGCTGCTCGAGCACGACGTAGCGCCGGCCTTCAGGCCGGCACAGGACGATGCCCGCCTCAAGGCGGGCGCCACACAAACGGCACGATGGGAGGAAATCGAGGTCCGGCCCGACCTGCGCGGCATCCCGCGCGTGGTGAGCGCGCGCAAAGCTTGTCAGTAGTCCGTGGTTAGTTGTCAGCAGATCACAGGAAGGGCTCAGCCCATGGTCTGCAAATGACAACTGACAATGGACCACGGCCCGTTTCCGCTCAATGACCCGATGACCCGATCACCCGATGGTCCCATCCCCCAGATTCTCCACGTCGACATGGACGCCTTCTTCGTCTCCGTGGAGGAGCTGGAGAATCCTTCGCTCAAGGGCAAACCCGTCGTCGTCGGCGCCGACCCGGACGGGCGGGGCGTGGTGGCGGCGGCCAGCTACGAAGCGCGCAAGTTCGGCGTCCACTCGGCGATGCCCATCCGCACCGCCAAGCGCCTCTGTCCCCATGCCATCTTCTTGCGCGGCCGTCACGAAAAGTACGGGGAGTATTCGAGGAAGATCTACGGCATCTTCGGGGAATTCACGCCCGTCGTCGAAATGGTCTCCATCGACGAAGCCTATCTCGACCTCACGGGCACCGAGCGCCTGCACGGCGGGGCGTTCCGCGCCGGCGACCGTTTGATTCGCACCGTGAAAGACAGGACCGGGTTGAATTGCTCCGTCGGCGTTTCCACCTCGCACCTCGTCTCCAAGATCGCTTCCGAACAGGCGAAACCCCACGGGCTGCTCCATATCTTCCCCGGCTGCGAGGCTAAATTCCTCGCGCCCCTTCCCATCCGACGCATGCCCGGCATCGGGAAAGTCACCGAGCCGGAATTGCTCTCCCGCGGCATCGCGACCATCGGCGACCTGGCGCGGATCGGTCCTGGCAAATTGAGGGAATGGTTCGGCACTTACGGCGAATGGCTCTACACCAAATCGCAGGGCCGGGA
>DATKYV010000229.1:0-4505 GCA_035528275.1 Terriglobia bacterium
GTCCACCGTCTCCGCCCAGCCCTCCTGCTCGTAAGTCTTGATGGTCGGCTCGTTTTCGGTGAGCGCCAGCTTGAAGCGCACGTAGGCGTTCATGTGACTGTCCGCCAGGTGATGCACGACCTGTCGCACCGTCCAGCCACCGTCGCGGTAAGGCGTTTCCACCTGCTCGGCGGATAATCCCTTCACCGCCTCCCGTAATTTCGCCGGCGTTTCTTCAATCTGCGCGATCATCTCCCGTCGGCGCTCGTCGCTGAGATTCTCTTCCCATTTGAACTTTCCAATCGGGTACCTCGGGTCCATGAATCCTCCTAAGCTGTACCGGCGGTGTCTCCGGTTTCTGGAATCCGATGGACTCCACCGGAGTCCCCAAATCGGACCTCACCGCCGCCTTCCGGGCGTTTGCTGTACCGGCGGTGCCTGCCCCGCAGAACGCGGACCCTCATCGCCGAGTCGTAGCAGCGAGCTTCATCGCGGGTGTCCACATCCATCCTCATCCCGCGACGTTTCGTTGTACAATGCAGCCATGAGCCAGAAAAAGCGTTTCCTCGTCAACCTGGTTTTCGATCCCGAATACAACGGCTATGTAGCCGACGTCCCGCAACTCCCGGGTTGCATGTCACAGGGTAAGACCGTCGAAACGGCGTTAAACAACGTTCGCAAGGCCATAACTGTCTACCTCAAGGCCGCACGCCCTGGCAAGCTGAGCGAAATCCCCGAGGTTCTCACCAGCCAAGTTGAGGTTCGCGTTTGACGCGTCTCGCCGGAATCTCAGGTCGTCGGGCGGTTCGAGCGTTTGAACGGGCCGGCTTCACAGCGGGCAAGCCCGAAGGTAGCCACGTCACGCTAAAGAAGCCCGGTTATCCCGTCTTGGTGATTCCCCTCCACCGCGAAGTTTCACCCTTCCTTTTGCGTTCCCAAATCAAACGCGCCGGGATGACAGACCAACAGTTCCTTGCATTGCTGTAGAAAAGCCGCCGACCTGAAGGTCGGCGCTACATCCAACATCCCCCCGTCATCCGTAGCGCCCACCTTTAGGTGGGCATCTGCCCGTGCCGACCCCGCTCTGCGGGGTCGGCGCTACAAGCTGCAGCATCTCCCTGCGTTGTAGAGGCGGCTTTACGCCGCCAGGGCTACGTGGCGGGATAAACCCGCCGCTACCACCCCCGCGTCTGCAACAACTCCTTCGGGTCGAGCTTGGCCACGTCGATGCCGCGCATGGCTTCGCCCAATTCTTCCGAGCACTCGGCAACCACTTTCGCGTCGGTGTAGTGCGTGGTGGCGCGGACGATGGCTTTGGCGCGCTTCTCGGGGTCGGACGATTTGAAAATTCCCGAGCCCACGAAGACTGCCTCGGCGCCCAGTTGCATCACCAGCGAAGCGTCGGCCGGCGTGGCGATTCCCCCCGCGGAGAAATTCGGCACCGGCAGCTTGCCGTGCTCGGCAACCCATTTAACCAGGTCATAGGGCGCGCCCAGTTCTTTCGACTTCGCCATCAATTCTTCTTCGCGCAGGGTGGTGAGCAAACGGATTTCGCTGGTAATCGCCCGCATGTGCCGCACCGCCTCGACGATGTTGCCGCTTCCCGCCTCGCCCTTGGTGCGAATCATCGCCGCGCCCTCGCCCACCCGGCGCAGCGCCTCGCCCAGGTTGCGCGCCCCGCAGACGAACGGCACCTTGTAAGGCCACTTGTTGATGTGGTGCTCCTCGTCGGCGGGCGTCAGCACTTCGCTTTCGTCCACGTAGTCGACGCCAACCGATTCCAGCACCTGCGCTTCGGCAAAGTGCCCGATGCGCGCCTTGGCCATCACCGGAATCGTCACCACCTCCATGATCTGCTTGATGATTTTGATGGAGGCCATGCGCGCCACGCCGCCTTCCTTGCGGATGTCCGCCGGCACGCGCTCCAGCGCCATCACCGCGCAGGCGCCCGCGTCCTCGGCGATCTTCGCCTGCTCGGCGGTGGTGACGTCCATAATCACGCCGCCCTTGAGCATCTCGGCCAACCCGACTTTCAGTTTCATTTGTTCATCGTATTGCCACATTTCCATTCTCCTTAAATGTATCCCGATTGTTGCGGCGACTTTCCGCCGCCATTCCTATTCTTGCCCAATGCGCAAAGCTGTCAGTGGTCAGTTGTCAGTTGTAGCGCCCACCTTTAGGTGGGCACCGTGCAATGCCGGCCTCCCGATTAAATCGGGACAGGTTCCGGCCGGCGCTACAGATTTTCCGGCCGGATTTCCTTATCCACCTCGCGCCCCACCCGCGCGATGATTTCCGGCACGGCCTGCACGTCCTCCATCGACGTCCGGAAATTCACGATGCACGCCCGCAAAACGAACTTGCCCCGGATCACAGCGTTGGTAACGAAAGTTTCGCCGCCTTGCTGGAGCCGCGTCAAGAGCTCTTCATTGAGCCGGTTCAAATACTCCTCCACCGGGTTCGAACCGGGCTTCAAGCCGCGCGGGACGTATCGGAAGGTTGTGATGCTCAGCCCTTGCGTAACGGCTTCGAGCTCGGGGTGAGCTTCCGCCTCGTGGTAGAGCGCCTCGGCCAGCCGGATGTCGTCCGCGATCATCTGCACGTAACCTTCGCGGCCCACCTGGCGCAGCGCGAGCCAGACCTTCAAGGCGCGAAAGCCGCGCGAGTTCTGCAAGCCGTACTCGAAGTAGTTGATCATCTCCTCGGATTCCGCGAAATGGTAGTAGGGCGGCCGGTAGCTGAAGGTCGCCGGCAACATCTTCCGGTCGCGCACCAGCGCGCATCCGGCCTCAACGGGCGCGTACATCCACTTGTGCGGGTCCACGGCCACCGAGTCGGCCAGGGCGAGGCCGCGCAAATCCGTGGAAGCGTCAGGCAACGCCGCCGCCAGCGCTCCGTAAGCGCCGTCCACGTGAAACCACAAATTCTGCTGGCGGGCGATTTCCGCCAGGCGAGGCAGCGGATCCACCGCCCCCGTGCTCACCGAACCCGCCGCGCCAATCAGCAAAAATGGGAAATCGCCGTTCCGCCGGTCTTCGCCGATTTGTTTTTCGAGCGCCGCAAGGTCCATGCGCAGCTCGTCGTCGGTAGGAATCCAGCGGATCGCCTCCGTCCCCAGACCAAAGAGGTCGCAAGCCTTCTGAATCCAGGTGTGGGTCTCGGCGGAGCAGTAAACGCGCAGTCCGCCAGATGGCGGACCGTCCATCGCCCGGAGACCGCGAGAGCGCACGTCCCAATCCGCCTTAGCCTTGCGCGCCACCAGGAAAGGAACGAAGTTGGCCATGTTGCCGCCGCTCACCAACAGGCCGCCGCAGTCGGCCGGGTAGCCGATAAGCTCCGCAATCCAGCGCACCGTCTGCGCCTCGATTTCCGTTGCAATCGGCGAAAGGTTCCACGCCCCGGAATTGGGATTCACCGCCGCGGCCAGAAAATCCGCCAGGGCGCCGATGGGCGCCGCCGAGGAGTAGATGTATCCCCAGAAGCGCGGATGCCCGCTCAAGAGCGAATGCTCGGCCAGAAGCTCGGCGGCCTCCTCCAGCAAACGCTGCGCGTCAACGCCTCGCTCGGGGACTGGACCGTCGCCGAGCGCCCTGCGCACCTTCTGCGGCGTCTCGGCGGGCGTCACCGGGCGCTTGGGAATCGAGTCCAGAAACTCCGCGATGCGGTCCACCAACCGATGCCCCGCGGCGCGGAATTCTTCCGGGCTCATTTCGATCGGCGCCCGGCGGCGGTCGGATTTGGTATGCTGCGCTGCTTTTCCCATTATCTGCTCCCGATGAAGCAACCTGCTTGGTCTCGGTAGGGGAGGGCCTTTATGGCCCTCCCGATTCCCATACGCTCTGGTCTCAGTAGGGGAGGGCCTTCACGGCCCTCCCGTCTGTTGTTTCTTTATCCGGGAGCACCGTAAAGGTGCTCCCCTACCAAAAACGCGTTGATCCCCATGCACGGGAGCCCGTCAGTTGACGGGCTCCCCTACCAGACAACACTTCCAGTCCACGGCCAATCGTCCGGGTGCTTGACCAGACCCGCGCGCACCGGGTTGGCCCGAATGTACTCCATGATCTCTACTTCACTTTTGTGCGAGCGGACCCGATGGTCAAAAAAGCTCCGCTGCCAGAGGTTCGAAATTCCCCCCTGCCTGGCAATGTGTTGCGATCTCTGCTTGAAAAGCGCCACCCACCTCACAATAGAGATTTTTCCGGGCGAAATGAGTAGATGCAAGTGTGTGGGCATCAGGCAATAAATCTTCACAGGGCACCGTTTGTCCCGGGCGAGACTGCTCAGTTGCTCGACAACTTCTTTATTGAACCTCCCATCGACGAAAAAACGCCGCCGCCCAAGTGCGTCGATCGTGATGTAGAAGGCGTTCGCCGGATTGGCATATGCCTCGGGTGGTAAGCGGATGTATTTGCGTTTGGGCAGTGCGTCCATAATCGTGGTAGGGGAGCTCCTTTATGGCCCTCCCGATTCCCATTCGCTTTGGTCTTGGTAGGGGAGGGCCTTTATGGCCCTCCCGATTCCCATTC
>DATKYV010000230.1:0-12097 GCA_035528275.1 Terriglobia bacterium
CTGGGACTCGCCGCCTGTACGTTCTTCGTGCGGCCTTTCCGCCAAAGATTTCCGCTGCTCCTCCAGCAGGCGATCCCACTCCTCCCGGGCGGCTCGGGACTCCGCCTCGGCGCGCTTCCTCTCTGCCCGATATTCCTTGAAGCGCTGCACGTCCCCGAGAAAGGATTGCGCGAGATTCGTTTCCTCCGCGTTCTTAGCCACCCGAAGGGCTCGCTGCCCGGCGCTTTCAGCTTCGTCCGCTCGATCCAGTCGAAGCAGGATGCCTCCCAGAGTGATGTAGTGCGATACCACCGAAGGGTCCAGCTCCACCGCCCTTTTCGCCAAGGGCAGCGCCTGATCGAGTTTGTCCTCCTGGGTCGCATAGAGCCCCGCGAGAGCCGCGGCGGCATATCCGAATTCCGGATTCAGCTCGAGGGCGCGGCGCAGGCTGTTCTCAGCCAGGGCAATCGACCCCCGGTCGAGGGAATTCTGCGCCGTCAGCAGGGCGTTGTAGTAGTGCGCCAGATAGCTTCGCGAATCGAGCTTAACCGCCTCCGCGAATCGCTCGGCCGCTTCTTCCTTTTCCCCCCGCTGGTAATGCAGGAAACCTATGCTCTCGTGGGCCAGGGCGATGTTGGGGTCGAGCCGCAAAGCTTCCTCGAGGAGGATGCGAGCTTCCACCTCGCGGCCGTTTTGCAGGTGGAAATCCCCGCGTACCGCGGCCGACTCGGCGGCGGAAATCTCCCGGACGGCAAATTCCTCCTCCTCAATGTCATCGGGCGGCTCGATCTTGACGTAGCCCATGGCCGGCCGCTGCACGTACATCTTGAGCCGCTCGTCGAGGGTCTTGAGGTCTCCCAAGGTTCGTTGCAACGCCTCGCGCTGTTCCACCCCGCTGCCGATGAGCCCGACGAATTCGACAAGTTTCTGATTGTGCTGCATCCGGTCGCCCAGCATCAGGAAATGCGTAAGCGCCCAGGACTGCGCGTAGAAGATCGAGGCCTTGTCCGCTTCGTTGTAATACGGGGACGATTGGTCGACCGCCAGAAGCACGTCCAGAGGCAACAGCCTGCCTCGGCGCAGCAGCGCCACATGCGCCGCGCTCGGCCGTCCCAGGTCAACCGCCTTCTCTCCGATGTACGAGTTGCCGTAAACCTCCGCAATCCCCTCGTTCAACCAGGTGGGGAGCCACGGGACGTTCAGGCTCATCAGCATGTGAACGTACTCGTGATAAATGGTGTGGTAGGCGTCCTCCGAAGAGACGTCGACCCGAAGCGCTACGTAATTCTTTTCCGGCCCGCGCAGGAAAATCCCGGCCGGATGCAACTGCCCCTTCTCCTCCCAAAACGCCGGAAGCAGGTCCTTGAGACTCCTCTCGTTCCTGGCCGCCAGCACCGTCACCTGCCCCACCGGATCGACGCGCGCGTGCGGAAAAGATTTCTGAAAGACCGCCCGGATCAGCTCGAAATGCAGGGCCACGCGCCTGGCATGCTTTTCCTTGGCGCCGCTGACGACCACGAAGTGCGGGCTTCTGACTTCAATCCACTCCGGAGGTTTCTCGGCATTCGCCGCGCACGCGCTGGCGAGCAAAAGGCAGGCGAGAGTGCGGGCTCGAATCGAAGCCATGATCGGCCCTCTATTACCAAAGAGTATATACGACTTCGATGCGGCGCAACAGGATTTCGATGGCTCCCCGAGAGAAGTCAAATTGTCCGTCGGAGGGCGGAGCTTCGAGATCCGCCGGCGGCATGGCCGGTGTCGCTATTTGACCAGGGAAGGGGGTTTCATTCGCTGCGCGATCCGGTCAAGGTTGGCGCGGATGGCGGCGTCCCCGGGCGCCAGCCCGGATGCGGTCTTGTACTCCTCCATCGCTCCTTTGAAATCGCCGCTCTCCTCCAGCGCGTACCCCAGATTGTTGTGGAAAACCGGGTCGTCGGGAGCGAGCCGGATAGCCTGACGGAATGCGGCGATGGCGCCCTTCAGGTCGCCGGTGTTATGCAGCGCCCGGCCGAGGTCGCAACGCCACTCGGAGTTGTTGGGCTCGCGCTCGAGGGCTTGGCGGTAGGAGGCGACCGCCAATTTCCATTTCTTCTGCTTGGCCTGGACGCCACCCATCGCCCAGTTCAATTCGGGGACCTTCGGAGCCAGGAAAAGCGCGGCGCCGTATTGCTTCTCCGCTTCGGCGTATTTCCCGCTGTCGGCCAACTGTTTCGCTTGCGCGCGCAAGGCTTGGAGCTGAAGCTGCTCTGGGAAGATGCGTTTCGCGTTGCGGACGGCTTTCAGCAGATCGTCGTCCGCGCCGGCGCGCCGCAACGTCTCGAGGTTTTCGTCACTCGGCTCGAAGTCAATGCCTCGCTGCGCGGCGAGGATCGACACGCGACGGCTCGGGACGTCAGCCAGCAGCAGATCCACAATCTGGCTCTTGCTCAGCGGATGCGCCGATTCCTGCGCCGACGCTGCCAGAGCGACACTGCTCAGCAACAAAAGCTGAACCACCACCCGCAGTCTCGTTGGACACCTCCACACCCCGAATCCGCCCCTATTCTACTTAGAGTCGGAATTCTCCGCCAGCCCCGGATTGAAAAGGGGAGGAAGGAATGGCTTGGCGCTGGATCGCACGAGACCAGTTCACCTGGAGGCGCCGCGGGAGGGTTCGCAAGCGGCCAGGGGCTGTTGCCTTCGCCCCGCTCAGGCCAGGTCGAACAGAAGCAGTTCGCTCGGCTCGCCGGCGCGGATCTCCAGCCGCTCCTCTCCACTGACCGCCGCCCCGTCGCCCGCCTTGAGCGCAGTTCCGTTCAGCGTCACGGCGCCTCGCATCACCTGCACCCAGGCGTGGCGGGAGGGAGCGAGCTGATGGATTGCTTTCCCTTCGGGTTCGAGCCGGGCTACAAAGAGCTCCACATTCTGATGAATCTTCAGGGCGCCGTCGCGGGGATTCTTCGAGGCGACCAAGCGAAGCCCGCCGCCCCCCTCATCGCTCGGAAATGCGCGCTGCTCGTAGCTGGGCTGAAGCCGCTTCTCCTCCGGCAGGATCCAGATCTGCAGGAAATGAACCGGCTCGGAATCCGAGGCGTTGAATTCGCTGTGAGTGATTCCCGTCCCGGCGCTCATCCGCTGCACCTCGCCCGGGCGAATCGCCGAACCGTTGCCCATGCTGTCCTTATGCTCGAGCGCGCCCTCCAGCACACAAGTAATGATCTCCATGTCGCGGTGGGGATGGGTGGGAAATCCCTGGCCCGGCTGCACCCGGTCCTCGTTCAGCACGCGCAGATGTCGAAAGCCCATGAACTGCGGGTCGAAGTACTGGTCGAACGAAAAGGTGTGATAGCTGTCGAGCCAGCCGATTTGAGTGTGACCGCGATCGTTTCCGTGACGGGCTGTGATCATTGGATGCTCCTTCCCTGCTCCGCTTTGAGGCCGCGGCGCCGGCCGCGGTTTCTCAGAAACCCTTCACTGGGAATTTCCTGCGTTTTTCCCCCGCCCCAACCGCCGGCAAAGGCGGCTGAGTTTTTCCTGTTCAGAGGCGCTCAGGGCGCTCATCTCCTCGACGAGGACCGCGACGTGGCGGGGAAAGGTGCGGGCAATCAGTCGCCGGCCCTTCCCCGTCAAGTGGACGGTTACGAAGCGGCGGTCTTGTTTACCGCGCTGGCGCTTCACGAGGCCCCGCTTTTCGAGGTTGTCGACCACCATGACGATGTTGCCACCGCTCCTGAGCAGCTTTTCGCCCAGGTCGCGTTGGCAGAGCGGCCCCAGGTGAAGCAGCGCCTCCAGCACGCCGAACTGACTCAGCGTGAGGCGCGCGGCGGCCAAATGCCGGGCGGCGCGGCGCGAGACGGAATCCGCGGCGCGCATCAGCTTGATGTAGGCGTCCAACGCCCTAACCTCTCCGCTTTTTCCGGCGTAATGGGTCGGCATCAATCGCTCCAGTTCAAATCATTCAGCGTTAAACTATCATGCCGGCCCGCTTCTTGTCAAGAGCCCTATTCGCCCCCGGCTGGCAGTCACCTTCCGGTTGAACCTTGTGCTAGAATACGCGCCGCTTAATCAAGGCTGTACGGACTTCAGGAGGGACCACAGGGATACACCGACCGTCTTGCAGAACGGTGAAGCGTTCCCAGCTAAGGTTTCATCCACTCCCACACCAGTTTCAGGCTCGGCGCCCTTGCGCCCAGGAATCTGGGCGCAAGAACGGGGACGCGGGAGTTGGCATGTGGGACCCAGCCAGCGTTAAGGCAATACGCAGATCAAACGGGGGAAGAAGATGGGTAGACTGCCTAGAATCATGATCATCGTGCTTGGTACGCTCGCCGTGCTTCTGGCGGTTGCCATCACAGCTACCGTGGGTTGGCGACCGATTATCGGCCCGCGCAGCCGCTCGTTGACCGACCGCAAATTCGAGCCCACGCCCGAGCGCCTGGCGCGTGGGCGCTACCTGGCGGAAAACGTCGCCGGCGCCATGCATGGGCAGGGCGACCGCAACTAAACCGACGTGAAGGGTTTCAGGCGAACCCCTTCTCCACCTCGGCGTCCTGGCCTTCGCATCGCGACGCCAAACCTCGCGCCTCGAGATGTGCTAGGATGGAGCGCTTCAAAGGAGGCACGAACATCTCATCGATCAGCGGTAAACTGCGAGCTATTCCCCTCGGAGGCCTGGGCGAGTTTGGGATGAACATGATGGCCTTCGAGTACGACGGCCAGATTGTGGTCGTCGATTGCGGGCTGATGTTCCCGGACGCCGAACTGCTGGGCGTCGACATCGTCATCCCCGACATTACTTACCTCCGCGAAAACCGCGAGCGCATTCGCGCCATCCTACTCACCCACGGCCACGAAGACCATATCGGCGCCCTCCCCTACGTGCTCGACGAAATTGATGCGCCCGTCTACGGCACGCCGTTCACACTGGCCCTGGCGCGCGCCAAGCTGC
The DNA here is from genome assembly GCA_035528275.1 of Terriglobia bacterium. Classification (GTDB taxonomy): domain Bacteria; phylum Acidobacteriota; class Terriglobia; order UBA7540; family UBA7540; genus DATKYV01. The sequence continues at coordinate 4,907 of DATKYV010000230.1, forward strand.
TGGAACAGGGAATGGCGGAGGTGGTCGAGCTGCGCGAAATGCACCCGGGCGCGCCGTTCGAAGTCGGACCGTTCCGCGTCGAGTTTATTCACCTTACGCACAGCATCATCCAGGCGGGCGCGCTGGCCCTGACCACGCCGCTCGGCACCGTCATCCACAGCGGCGATTTCAAATTCGATCCCTCGCCCACCGATGGAAAGGTGAGCGACCTGCACACGTTGGCCGACTACGGCCGCCGCGGCGTGCTGGCGCTGTTCTCGGATTCCACCAACATCGATCGGCCCGGCATGACGCCTTCCGAGCGCGCCGTGCGCGAGCGGTTCGAGGAGATCATGGCGGAGGCCAAAGGGCGCGTCCTGATCTCCTGCTTCTCGACTTCCCTTCACCGCATGCAGATCGTCGCCGATCTCGCGCAGGAATACGGCCGCCGGCTCTGCTTCATCGGCCGCAGCATGTTCCAGAACTCGGAGATCGCGCAGCGGATGGGTCTGCTGCGGGTGCCGGAAGGGATGATTCTTCAGCCCCAGGATTTGCGCAAGACGCCGCGCAACCAGGTGGCGGCGCTGGTGGCGGGAAGCCAGGGCGAGCCGATGGCGGCGCTCTCGCGCGTGGCCGTGGACAAGCATCGCTGGCTCAAGATCGAGCCCGGCGACGACATGGTGATCTCGGCGCGCGTCATCCCCGGCAACGAGAAATCGATCTTCCGCATGATCGACCACCTCTACCGCCGCGGCGCTTCGATCCACTATCAGGACGGCAGCCAGCCTCCCGTGCACGTTTCGGGGCACGGCAGCGCGGAAGAATTGAAGCTGATGCTGAACCTCGTTCGCCCCAAGTATTTTGTCCCCATTCACGGCGAATACCGCCAGCTCTATCGCCACGCGGCCACGGCACGGGAGCTCGGCGCGGTCTCCGGCGAGACTTTTCTGCTCGAGAGTGGCGACGTGCTGGAGTTCGACGCGCGGGGAGCGCGACGAGCCGGCCGCGTGCCCATCGGGCGCGTCTGCATCGACGTTGGTACGCTCGACGAGGTGGGCGACGTCATCCTCAAGGAGCGCCGCCATATCTCCGAAGACGGGATCGTCATTCCCATTCTGGCCATCAACGAGCACACCGGGCAACTGGAAACACGGCCGGAGATCGTTTCGCGCGGCTTCGTGCCCCTCGACGAAGCGCGGGATCTGGTGGAAAGCGCGCGCGAGGTGATCTTGAGCACCATCGAAAAATCCAATCCGGAAGAGGTCGGCGACTGGGGCGTGATTAAAGAAAAAATCCGCATCGCGCTGCGCCGCCACTTCGACCAAGAGACCGGCAAGCGGCCGATGATCCTGCCGGTGGTGCTCAAGGTGTAAGATACCGGCGCGAGTTCTGCCAGCAGAAAGACTCTGTAAGGGCAACTCAACTCAATTCTCAGCGGCAGCGGACTCAGCCTGAAGAATGACCGGTGGCCGCACCGTGCGGCGGCGCCGGGGAGGTGAGCCGATGAAGGCGATTGACTCTGTGACACGAATTCTGCGGGTCCGGTGCGCCCTCATCTGGCTCCTAGTCTCGATAGCCGCGGCAGTCCCCCCGGAGCTTTCGGCTGCGGAGAGGCCGAAGGTTCGCGCCGTGACGGGATTTGTGCGGCTCGACCGGGCGAATTATCAGGCGCAGATCCGGGAAACACTTTCAGCGCTGCGAAAAGCCAAGGCGGCTTTCGAGGAGGGTGGCTACGAAGTTCAAACTCTCCGCATCACCACGCAGCCGTTTCCGGAATACATCCGCGGGCTCTCGCACGATGAAGCCTTGGCCTTCTTCCGCGAATACGCGGCGCTGGCGCGGAAGGAGCAATTCGTCGCGGCCATCGGCCCGGCGATGATGTCCGACAACGACGACCCCGGCCAAGCCGAATTGCTGGGCGAAATCCTCGCTTCTACAAAAGGATTGGACGCCAGCCTCATCGTCGCCTCCGAGGATGGTATTCATTGGAACTCCGTGCGCGCCGCGGCGAAGCTAGTCAGATATCTCGCCGACCATACACCTCGCAGTCAAGGTGCCTTCAGCTTCGCAGCCGCGGCCATGGTACGTCCCAACACTCCCTTCTACCCGGCCTCGTATCACCTGGGCGCGGGGCGGCAGTTCGCCGTAGCGCTGCAATCCGCCAACGTTGTGGCCGAAGCTTTTGCTTCCGCCGGAAGCATCGCCAAGGGCGGCGCGGCCCTCGAAACCGCCCTCGGGGAACACGCTCGCGCCATCGAGGCGATCGCTCGCCGCGCGGAGAAGGAAACGGGTTGGGAATATATGGGAATTGACCTCTCCCCCGCCCCGCTCAAGGAGGTCTCCATCGGCCGGGCGATCGAAAACCTCACCGGCGCGCCGGTGGGCTCGAGCGGCACGATGAGCGCCGCCGCCGTCATCACCCGCGCGCTTGCGGAAATTCCCGTGAAGCACGTCGGCTACTCCGGCCTGATGGTGCCGGTGCTGGAGGACGAGGTGTTGGCGCAGCGCTGGAGCGAAGGCGTGCTGACCCTCGACGCCCTGCTCGCTTATTCCGCGGTGTGCGGGACCGGGCTCGACGTGGTCCCTCTTCCCGGCGACATCTCCGAAGAGCGACTGGCGAGAATCATCGGTGACATGGCGAGCCTGGCGTTCAAACTTCACAAACCGCTTTCCGCGCGTCTGCTGCCCGTGGCGGGAAAGTCGGCGGGACAACGCACCGAATTTGACGACCCGTTCTTGGTCAACGGAACCATCCAGCCCTTGCCTTGAAAGGGTGCGGCGGGGTTTTCACACAGACTCTCGCAGGGAAGAAGGAGCACCGTTAAATAGGCTGCACGGTAATCCAAAATCCAAAATCTGAAATCCAAAATCCCATGCCCCTTTATCAGGCCATCGTCCTGGCCATCGTTCAAGCGCTGACGGAATTCCTGCCTGTCTCCAGCACGGCTCACCTGGCGCTCTTTCCCTGGATTCTGCGCTGGGAAGATCCCGGGCTGACGTTCGACGTGGCGCTTCACGCCGGCACGCTGGTGGCAGTGCTGATCTATTTCTGGAGACTTTGGCTGGACATGCTGAAGGCCGCGGCGGGCCTGGGAGACAAGGCGGATCCGATCGTCCGGCGGAACCGCCAGCTCTTCTGGTATCTCGTCGTGGGCACCATCCCCGCCGGGCTCGCCGGATGGTTTTTCGAAGAAGCGGCCGAGAGTCAGTTGCGCCAGCCAACGGTGATGGGCACGGCCTTGATTGCCGTGGGTCTGCTGATGTGGGCGGGCGAGAGGATAAAGGTGAGGAGCCGTACACTCGACCAAGTATCCTTCCGGGATTCAATCCTCATCGGCGTGGCCCAGGCCGTCGCCGTCATTCCTGGAATTTCGCGCTCGGGTATGACCATGACCGTCGGGCTCTTTCGCGGCATGACCCGGGAAACCGCCGCACGTTTTTCGTTTCTGCTCGCCACGCCGGTGATCGGCGGCGCGGCCTTGAAAAAGGGTTTCGACATCCTCCACAGCGGGCTCCCGGCGCAGATGATCGCTCCCTTCGTGGTCGGCACAGCGCTGGCGGGGCTGGTGGGTTACCTGGTCATTGCCGTGCTCCTTCGCTTTCTGGAGCACGGAACGTTCAAGATTTTCATTGTTTACCGCATTGCGCTGGGCGTGATAGTATTGCTCCTCGGATGGGGATGGCGTCACCATATTGGGTGACCCTAGGTAATTGATTGAAGAAAGGTCAGCCTGCTTTCTCCGCTAGGGCGGAGAGATTCCCTGAAATTCGGGGAGCGCCGGTCGGTCTTTGAGAGGCCAGAAAATGCCAGTTTCCTCTCCGGCCGCGACCTCCAAGTCCCGCGATTCAGCCTCCCGCGAAACAAACTCCAGGTTCGCGCTGCTTGGCGCTCGCCGTCTATCCGAGCTCTTGGGCTTCCTGCTCAGTGTTACCGGCCTCCTCATCCTCCTCAGCCTGGCCTCGTATATTCCTCTCGACCCATCCCTGAACACCACTGGAGCGAGCAGCCCGCAGATCCATAACTGGATTGGGCCGGTCGGCTCGTGCACCGCCGACGTGTTGTTCCAATTGATGGGTTGGGTCGCCTACCTGGTGCCTCTGACGCTGTTTGTCATCGGGGCACGCATGCTGCTGGTGCGGCCTTTTGAAGCACCGTGGACCAAAGCTGTGGGCACGTTGATGCTGCTGGGGTCGGTCGCTGCGCTTTTGCAATTCTTCCCTTACACGCCTTCCGTGGGGGGACTTGTCCGCGGCGGAGGCCTGGCGGGATATTTGCTGACCGCGGGCCTGGTTTACACCTTCAGCCGCGTCGGCGCGGTGATTGTGGCTTTCTCCGTTTTCCTGACATCGTTGTTCCTGGTTACGCGATTTTCTTTCTCCGCGGCCGCGACGTTTCTGAAGGCGCGCTTTTCGTTTCTTGGACCTCTCGCCGAGCGCTGGAGCAGGTGGCGCGAAGTGCGGCAGCGCGAACGCTTGAGGCGCAAAGTTGAACGCGCCCGGGTGATGGGAAAACAACCCGTCGTCGTCCAGCGGGTGGCGCCCAAGCTGGAATCCCCGGAGAACAAATCTGCTGCGTCTCAAACCACGCCGGCGCCGAGCGCGGCTTCCCCGCTTGACGAAAAGGCCGGCGAAAAACGTGCCGCGGCTCCGGTGGTTCACGCCCAGGGCTTCGAGGCGGAACCCGCGCCTCCTCCACCCAAAATCGTCGGGCGCGGCCCCCACACCTACAAACTTCCCAGTGCCACGCTGCTGCGGCCGCCCTCGAACCAGCAGAGCATCGACGAGGAAGAGCTGAAGAATCGCGCGGCCAGCCTGACCATGAAGTTTGGCGAGTTTGGAGTGACCGGAACCGTCACGCAGATTCACCCCGGTCCGGTCGTCACCACCTACGAGTTCAAACCCGAAGCGGGCATCAAGTACAGCCGCATCACCAACCTCGTGGATGACCTCTGCCTGGCCATGCGCGCCGAGTCCATCCTGATCGACCGCATTTCCGGCAAGTCCACGGTGGGAATCGAGGTGCCGAACCTTCACCGCGAAACCATTCACCTTCGGGAGGTGGTGGAATCCAGCGAATTCGCCGCCTCGCCGTCGAGATTGACCCTCTGCCTGGGCAAGGACATCACGGGGAATATGAAGGTCGGCGACCTGACGCAGATGCCCCACTTGATGATCGCGGGCTCGACGGGCTCGGGCAAAAGTGTGGCGATCAACGCGATGATCGTCTCCATTCTCTACAAATCAACACCCGACGAAGTCAAGCTCATCTTGATCGACCCGAAGCGGCTGGAACTCGGCCTCTATGAGGGCATCCCGCACCTCTTCACGCCCATCGTCACCGAGCCGAAGCAGGCCGCCAACGTTCTGCGCCGCGCGACGATTGAGATGGAGGAGCGCCTCAAGAAACTCGCCGAACGCGGCGTGCGCAACATCGAGCAGTACAACAAGATTTTTGAGCCGGATTCACCCCTCAACCTTTTCGACACCAATGGCGAGCGCGAGCGGCCGCTTCCCTACATCGTCATCGTCATTGATGAATTGGCCGATCTGATGATGGTGGAGCCGCAGACGGTGGAGGAATCGATTACCCGATTGGCGCAGATGGCGCGGGCGGTGGGAATCCATCTCATCCTGGCCACGCAGCGCCCGTCGGTGGATGTCATCACCGGCCTCATCAAGGCCAACATGCCGTCGCGGATCTCCTTCCGCGTCGCCTCGAAGGTGGACTCGCGGACCATTCTGGATTCCAACGGCTCCGAAGCCCTGCTGGGCCGCGGCGACATGCTTTTCATGCCTCCCGGCAGCGCCCGCCTGATCCGCCTGCACGGCCCGCTGGTGACAGAGAAGGAAATCGGCAAAGTGGTTGACTGGTGGAAATCCCAGTCTCACCCGCAATACAATGAGGAATTCCTCAAGCCGTTCCGGGAGAAAGACCGGGGCGGCGAGTCGTTCGATGTTGAGGAAGAATCCGAAGAACTCGACGAGGTTTACGACGAGGCCGTTCGCCTGGTGGTCGAATCGGGCAAGGCCTCCACTTCCCTGTTGCAGCGGCGTCTGCGGCTCGGCTACGGGCGCGCCGCGCGCCTGATCGACATAATGGAAAAGGATGGAATCGTCAGCGCGCCCGACGGCGCCAAGCCTCGCGAGGTCCTGAAGCGACCCGATTGGCTCCAGGAAGTTGACACGTCCTTACGTTGAGAAAAGGTCCGCCGCGCGGCCCTGAATTCCACGGAGCCGACCAACCCTGGCGGGGCCCGCATTCCCTTTGGGGAGGAATCCATCAGATGGCGACCCAACAATCTCCCGAACGCCGCCGCGCGGGACGCGTTCCGCACAAAGCGCGGATTGTCCTGAGCGGGACAGACGCTGACGGCTTCAATTTCGCCGAAGAAACCGAGACGGTGACGGTCAGCAAGCAGGGCCTGTCCGTCCGCTCGTCCTACAACATCGCTCTCGGCCAGGAGCTCTCCGTGCGCACCCAGGACAAGAATCGCGTGGCGCAGTTTGAGGTGGTCTGGGTCGGCAATAAAAGCACGCCGAACGAGGGCCGCATCGGCCTGGAGTGGGTCGAGCCGCATCGCTTTTGGAGTGTAGAATTCCCGCCGGAAGACTGGGAGAACGAGTAGCCCCTGGTGCCGTTCCAACTTCATGCGCCTATGGGCCATCCTGCTGTGTTCGCCGGAATCATGACCATAGTTCCTCAGAAAACTGGCCCCGACTAGTTGGAACGGTACTGGACCCGTGAATTGGCTCGCGATGCACCACTCCTGCAACCCCTCTCGCCTTTCTTGACAGAACCAGCAATCCATTCGACAATGAGGACTCGTGCCGCGGTAGCTCAGGTGGTAGAGCGCAGCCCTGAAAAGGCTGGCGTCGGCGGTTCAACTCCGTCCCGCGGCACCATATTTCCAATCACTTACAGCCAGCAAAAAGAAAATCCTGTCACAAGTTGTCACAAAACAATCCTGGCACCGCTGGAGTTTGTCTCAATTTCAGTGCGACCAATTCCGCCACAGAGCCGCCGAAATCCGCAACCCGGGCGCAACCAGAATTCCACTGATACTGATTCCCGAGAAGGCGAAGTATCTGAAGGCGGTGGGGCATGAAGCTCACCGCCGCCGAACTCGCCTACGTCCGCTCGCAGGGGCTATACATCACCGAAAAGTGCGACGGGTGCGGCAAGCTCTTGAATCAATCCGTGCATTACACGGT
>DATKYV010000231.1:0-3493 GCA_035528275.1 Terriglobia bacterium
GCGTAGCTCCGAGTTGCCGCCACGAGGCTCAAACCGGAACCCAGCGGCACACCCGGCGGCAACTTCCCAGGCTTCCGAACAGCAATCATGCGTAGCGAAGATCATCAGCGTTTCAAAAAGCGGGGTCGTTCAGCACCCTGCTAAGCCCGACATTCCTGGGTGAGGCAGTAGGAAGCTTAGACAAAATCTACGGCTTCGAAAGTCCCGCCAAAGTCCCGGAGACGAAGATGCTGGAGTCCGCGAGCGAGCTAAGTCTTGCAGGATGAATGGCGTCCCCGACGGGATTTGAACCCGTGTTACCGCCGTGAAAGGGCGGTGTCCTAGGCCGGGCTAGACGACGGGGACGGTAGGCTCGAGAACAAATCAAAAGGCAAAAATGAGAGCCCAAAAGAACTGAGCTTATCAAGAGTGTCGGCAACCCTCAGAGGCTTCCCGCACGCCTCCACAAACAATCAATCCTAACAGCCCGTCTCGAAAACTGTCAAACAGTCTTCGCGACAGGAATTGGAAATCGACATCCTCTCGTGTCGCGAACCGCTCCCGTCGGAGTAGCGGGGAAGCCGCCTGCAAGTGGAGTGGGTTTCGCCCCGCAGGCGATTAAAACTCCAGGTCAGTTTGCTTGGGTTTGGGTGCCGTGTCGAGAGTTCCGGGTAGCGCGATATTGGCCAATTCCGGATAGTGTTCCAGCATGGTTTCCGGGACGTTGATGGGCGAGCCTTTGAGCAGGCTGATGAGTTGCAGGGCGTTGGCGATGGCCTTTCCCTGAAAGTGATTGTTGGTGATGACAAAGGTGACCTCCGCGCGCTGGGAGATATGCCTGATGCGTTCCGCCCAGGGCTGGAGCTCATTCATCGAGTAGAGATAGTTGTAGCGTTCCTCGGGGTGTTCGCCGGAGCTGAACCACTGTTCGTAGTTGCGGCCGTGCAGGCGCACGTAGCCCACCGGTGAAGTCGCGCGCTCCGTGGGCGCGATCGACCTTCCGATGACCGGCTGATCGACATTGCAGAATCCCACGCCCTGCTCGGCCAGCCAGGCGAGCACGTCGGGACGGTTCCAGGAGCTGTGGCGTACTTCCAGCACCAGCGGGTATTCCATGAACTCCATGAAGAGCCCGCCCAGGTATTCGCGGTTCGCTTTGGTGTTCTTGAACGACCAAGGGAATTGAAGGAGCAGCGCGCCCAGCCGGCCGGCCGCGGCCAGCGGCGCCATGCCCTCTTTGAAGAGCTTCTCGTCCGCGCGGTTGGCGTTGCGGTCGTGGGTGAAGCGCTGCCAGAGCTTGGCGGTGAATCGGAAGCCGGGATTGTGGGCGACTCGCTGCACCCAACCCTGTGCCGTTTTGCCGCTCGGCGGGTGATAAAAGCTGCTGTTGATTTCGATGGTGTCGAAGAATTGGGCGAGGTAGCTGGCCTCGTGCAAGTCGCGCGGCTTGGGGGAGGGATAGACGATTCCCGCCCAGTCGGCGTAGGACCAACCGGCGGGGCCGACGAGCACTTGCGGGGCAGGCGGGGCGGGCTTCATCTTCGCCTTTTCTTCGCCTCACACTTTACGCCCGGAAGGGAACTCTGTCAAGGGCGCGCCGGGAGCGTGGCGCCGCATCGCGCTGCGCCGCGGACGCCTTACTGGCCTGACGAATAGCGGTCGCGATAGAGCTGAACCCGGGTGTCGGCGGCGGCGAGCGCGTCGCGCACGTCCTTGCCCTTTTGGTAGTCGGAGACTCCAATGCTTAGTTTCAATTCGAATCCGGGGACGGACGCCTTGCGGTTCCAGTCGTCCACCTTCTCGAGCAGGCGACGGCAACCGGTCAGCGCTCCGTGCTTGCTGGTCTCCGGCAGGATGACGAGGAATGCCGCGGGGCCTTGGCGAATGATGATGTCGGTGGGGCGAAGACATTTCTTGATGACTTCTGCGGTTTCCTTGAGAATCCGGTCCACCGCCTCGGCGCCCAGGCGCTCATCGAGCGTATCGAACTCCTCGATGCTCAGCTTGAGGAATGAGAGGGTTGTATCCCAGCGCTCCGCGCGGCCGGTTTCCCGGGGCAGAATAATGTCCAGATACCGCTGATTGAACGCTCCCGTTTGCGGGTCGATCAGGGCGAGTGTGTCCGCCGTGTCGCGTTCCGCCAGCTCGTCGACAAACTCGCGGCGCTCTCTCTTCAGCCTCCGCCGCACACGCAAGGCGTAAAAGCTGAACACCAGGGCGAGGGCCACGAGAACGATCAAGGAGATGTGGAGGTAGGGTTCCACCGGGCTGAGATCAACGTACTTCCCCACAAAATCGGGGAAGACAACGGAGACCGCGGTCGCCACCAACAGCAAGCTGACCAGCAAGGCGGCCAGCGATATGACCAAGTTGGCGCGCTCCAGCTTCTCGATTCGGCCTCGAATGTTCCGGGCCGCCGTGGCGGTGGTCTGTTCCATGTTTATCTCTCCCAGGCAACTTACGGAGATCCAAATCCACACTCTGTGTGTGCCAACTTTACATCACTCGGAAGGCCGCGTGGGAGAAAAATCTTCGATTTGTTCAGGTTCGTCTTGGGTTTGTTTTCGGGGAAAAACCCAAAGTCGCCCCATTGTTTTCGATAAATTCCTCGCTCTGCAAAGTAACACTTCTGCAATCGTGCATCTTGGTCGGCCGCGGCTGTGATGCACATCGGTCCGGCTTGTGTCACCTGCAAAATGGGTTCGTTCGGCCCAAAAATGCCTTCGCTAGGGCCTCGTTTTGAAGAACGAACCTAAGCGCGGTCCTTTGTTTTCAATAATCCGTCAGCTGACGGATGGCTTCATTTTTGCATTTTAACATCTTTTGTTGTTTGCGCCCTCATCCCAGCTTGTAGGGGCATGGCGCGCCATGCCCCTACGGTCCCGCTTTTGTGGTTCGCGCCATGGCCGGCCCGGGGGCGGTCTGATGTAGAGACGGCCCGGTGGGCCGTCTCCTTCGTGAGAACCACTGAGGCGTTCCACCGGAACGTCTCTACGCATTTCTGAAACTCGCCTTGTATTTTCATACACATAGCGGCTTTGTTTTGGTGTTTTGGCGCCAGCCGACCGCGTGAACACCCCGTCGGTCAGGCGAGGCCCCGGCGGCGGCCGCGGCGGGATCGTAACCAGGAGGAATGGGAACCATAGCCGGTCTTCCCTCTATCGTCGGTAAGCTAGTCTAATAGCCTATCATATCTTCACTGGCGGGTCAAGTCGGGTCTCTGCGCGCAAGGCCGGAGGGAATCCCGCCGGCGGGTGGGAGACGGGCGTTCTCGACGGTGATCCAGAGGCTTGTCAGTTTCCGATAAGGGCGTTAGTTGTACGGCCATGTGGCACTGCCGCGCGGGGGGCGTCGGCCGGACTATTTCCGAGTGCGCCGTCATCCAGGTGCAATTCGCTTCTTGATGGGGTAAACTTAACTGACTCATTCAGATGCCGCTCTCTGCCGGAGGACCAGATGAAGATTCAAGTCAATAGCGACAAGACGATTGCCGTGGACGCCAGCCTGATACGCT